>JAIXVB010000655.1 GCA_027483245.1 Verrucomicrobiaceae bacterium
ACGTGGCAAGGCTGAGGCACTGCAAAAAATGTGGATGGAGATGAAGCGCCAGTGGCTCTCTCGTTCAGGTCCGCCTTTTGCCATTTCCCTCGTGGTGGGGAAAAGCGACAAACTACTCAGCAGCAATCGATTCTTTGCGCGCGCCCTTTCAAAGCCCGATCAAGTGATCGAGATCGAGGGTGGGCACGACTGGGATTGCTGGAGACGAGGGGTGGAGATCCTACTTTCGAAATCGAAAGACTGAAGGCACGTCTGCCAGGAAATAGCTTTTTGTGATGGCCGGGATCAGGTGATTCAAATCGCGAGATTCCAGTAGTTAGCGACTTGGGAGCCACCCCAGGAAGATTGGCCATCCCGTTTCAGCCGATCAGGAAAGTCTTGTCCGCTGTGTTCCGCCAAAAGGGACAGACACTTTAACTTGATAGAGTTTTGGTCTCAGTATGGCTGGGCCGATGAGGATGAAAATCAAGCCTGCTCGCGCTGGATCCACCGCTCCGTCAGCGATAATCAGTTCCGGGGGACGTGTGATCCCACGCAGGTCGCCCGCTTGTTCCAGATCTTTCACCACTTCAGATGCAGCCAGACACCATGGAAACACCAAGGCCGAACAAAACGGATGCAGGCAACGGTTCGTATGGCATCTGTCGCGTCAGCAACGTCTTGCGCTCGCGGTAGCCTGATCCGAAGCGTTCGCCTAACCCATGAATACCCGCGTAGAGTTCAAATCGGCAGCGTTCCCGAAGTATCCCAATGAGGATGCTGAACTCGTGAACTCGAACTGCTGGGGCAAGCGGCTGGCGGAGTTTGTCCGTGATAGCCTTCCGAAGCACGGCATTCAGACCGAGGACATTCTTTGCGAAGATTGGGGATGGCTTGTGAACGTGAAGAACCCTGACTTCCCGCTTTGGATCGCCTGTGGTGTTCAGGACGAGTCCTCGGACTCCGACGAAGAGAGAGAGGATGAAGGAAGCACTTCTCAGAGCACTCCTGCCGGAGGCAGCGGTGTCACTCAGTTTTGTGTCTTCGTGACAGCAGAACCGAGCCTCATTCAGAGATGGTTCAAGCGAGTGGATACGAAACCGGCCGTTCAGAAGGTGGTTGATGGCCTCCGTCGCTTGTTCGAGTCATCCCCAGACATTCAAGAAGCCACATGGACAGAATGACCATGAACTACCAACACCAAGGCGAACAAAACGGATGCAGGCAACGGCTCGTATGGCATCTGTCGTCCCAGCAACGTCTCGCGCTCGCCGTCGCCTGATCCGAGGCGTTCGCCCAACCCAATACGTCGTCTGTAGCTCACCAAACACCCGTCATGATGAGATTAGTCCTGCTGCCATTGATCGCGTTTTTGCTGTCTTCATGCGCTGTTCCGAGCGGCACAGGTTCTGCTGCATCGGGCATGAGTTGGAGACGTTTCAACAGCCACCATCTTTCGGTGCAGGTTCCCAGCGGATGGCATGTCAACACCACGACTGCACCGGGCACCAAAGGACTTCGCATCACGAAGGATCCTGTGACGAAGCAGGGTTTTGAGACTGGCCTCACGGTCAATGTCATCGAACGCTCAACGGATGCTGAGTTTGCGGCAGCGGTCCGGGGAATTGGTAGCTACATGGCTACTTTACACGACTCCTGCACGAAGGTCGTTTCCTCTCATATATCCGAACCCTCAGGAGTTCCCACCATGACCGTTGAAGGGATCAGACCCTTGCCTTCCGCACCCCAGAGAGGACTTTATCACACCAGAACGGTCGCTCACATCTTCAAGCCTGCGAGACGCATCTATGTTGTCATTTTTGGCAGTCCTGCGGATTCGTGGGATGCAGAGTTTGTGACGGGTAAGAAGATGATGAACCCCATTCACTTCGATGCCGACTGATTCAACCACCAAGGCCGAACAAAACGGAGGCAGGCAACGGCTCGGATGGCAACTGTCGTGTCATTGACGCCTTCCGCTCGCCGTCGCCTGATCCGAAACGTTCGCCCAACAACTGAGCTCCATTCGCAATGTCAGAGAAAAAGCATCCGCTGACCGGCAAGTCCTCGAAGGAGCTGTATGAGCTTGGGCAGACGATTTGCTCGTGTCGCGACTGGCGGTGGTGCGTTCATTGGGTCTGTGCCTTGCATCGCGAGTTAAGACCGCACCTGCCACATCGCGGATACTGGGACACATGGGATGACCTCATCACTCGTGAGATAGATTGGCACCGAGGCAGGGACTTGTTCGACAGCATCAGGCGAGAGTCTTTGGCTGGGGTCGAGCACACATCTGCTGAAGGCACGCACTATTCCATCGCCGAGGTTGGCGCGAAGTGTCTCTCGAACGCATCATGGAGTCCGGGGCTTTTCGACTTCCACTCTCCATACCGCATTCCCGGTCTGGTCATGCACCTATGTCAGCAGCTTTCATTGGTTGACCTTGAGCATCGAATGGCCTTTGGATTCATCAGCCTTGCGGTTCAGGCGCAGCCACGACCACGAGACGAACGCGGCACGCATTTATGACGAGTAACTGCCATTCACAACCAAAGGCGAACAAAACGGATGCAGGCAACGGCTCGGGGGCTGTCTGTCGTGTCAGCAACGTCTTGCGCTCGCCGTCGCCTGATTCGAGACGTTAGGCGCACAAACTTGATCGTCCTTCAATCAAATCACCACCATCAATGTCCCTCGCTGACATCAAGCATCCCGTCCTGTATTCGACAATGACAGCGGTCGCATACAACATTAACACCAAATATTACGGTGGGCTGCACTACCTCTGGTGCACCCCTTATTTCGGTTCAGACTTTACTTCACCACATTTCACCGTTCCTCCAAGCTCTTCGCCCTTGGAGATATACAACACCATCAAGAAGGAGATCGAGGGCGCGGATTTGCACAATTCAAAGATCAAATTGAATAGAATGGGTATCCGAAAAGGTGCTGGAATTATGCTGAAGGCCGGCAAGATCAGCGCGGAGGAACACAATGAGATTATTACAATCTCGAAAGTGGCTCCAATGCAGCAGTTCAAGCCGCTGTTATGCGTGATTTCCCGACTTGAGGCCGTCCCTTACTATCAAAAAATCGATGTGAAGAGTAAAGCCAACCCCCTTTCCCACGAATACATAGTCGCAGACCTCCCTCAATCAGCCTTTGATGTAATCAGAATTGGTTAACGTATGAAGTCCATAAAACACCTCCTCTCCGATATCAGCGTTAGTGACGCCCGGTCCGCGCTCTACTATTTGAGTCGCTACTTGAAACAAGCAGCGGTTTACGAAGAGTATCAGAAGGATATTTTCGAAGACACAGCACGCAGTTCTCCTGCTGAGTCCATCCGCACACTCACACTCTCTCTCATTGACTTCATTGAGCGTGAACAGGGCATGAAGGCATCGGAGTTCGACGACAAAACATATGCGTTGTGGTCAGACCACGTTACGGAAGTCGAGGAAGGCCTAGACCCAGGAGCAACGCCGGAAGAGTTGGAACGTGCAACCACCTTTGTGAACGCTATCAGCATGCCAGCAACAAAGGACCAGTCATGACACTGAATGCGATCAACGCCTAACAAAACGGATGCAGGCTACGGCTCGTATGGCATCTGTCGTGCTAGCAACGTCTTGCGCTCGCCGTCGTCTGATCCGAGACGTTAAGCTAACTAACACAGCACTTTTCACCACATGAGCGTCTGCCCCGACCACAACTGGGACTCCTATTCTTACAGCACTGACAACGGCTCAGTTATCGTCGGTTTCCACACTGAGGCGGACAAGATTGATCAGAGCAAGTATCCCTATTGCGCGAGAGTGATCATCACGATCAAGAATCCCAACGACAACGGAGGCCCTGAGCAAGAAGAGGCCAAGGTTCTATGGGATATGGAGGATCGATTGGTCGAAGCTTTGGATGCTGCTTCCGTCCCTTGCTTGCTGCTTGGTCGCCTTACCCACGGCGGCAGCAGGGAGTTGGTGTTTCAGGTTGCCGATTACACTCCGTTCCGCCCACCTGTGGGGCGTTGGATTTGGGAGCATGATGACTACGAGACCGACGTTTCCGAGCATGATGGGTGGGACTTCTATTTTGAGTCGGTCTGGCCCTCAGAGACTTCATGGTTGCTGATCATGGATCGTCGTGTGGTTGATAACCTTGTAAAGGCAGGCAGCGATGCATCGAAGCCCCACTCGCTGGAGTTTGTATTCCGTGGAGAGCAAGCGCCATTGCTAGAGATGCAGACGGCCCTGTCAGCCCGAGGTTATACGCTGCTCGACTTCTCCCCCGAAGAGTCTTGTTTGGTCATGGCCAACAGTATGACTCTGGATGTCGGTGAGATTTTCAAAGAGAGTATAGCCCATAACACGCTTTGTGGGCAGCTTGGAATTGAGTATGACGGGTGGGGAGCCCTGACAGTCTCATGACCTCAGCCACCTCTAAACCAAGTCGAACAAGGCGCGGCTGGACAACTGCTGGGGCTGTTCTGTAGGCCATGCTTTCCGTAGCTTTAACCCGTCATCCCGTTCGGACGCTCACCACCGCCCCAGCGGTGCCTGCGCTTGAACTTTCTGCAATGAAATGAATCTCCCCCTACAACCGTCTCCGGGCTCAAGCGCCATCCCGGGAGGCCCTACGTGCTTGAAGTGCGGGAAGAAGATTGGCGAGATCGAAGGGTTCATACGCTTGACCTCTGGAGCCATCCTATACTGCGACAAAAAGCGTGATACTGGCGGACCATCCGACAGGATGGATTCCGTATTCTCATTGTGGTATCATGGGCCGCATCCAGTGACCGGAACAACTGAGGATGGGCGGCCAATCATCGGAATTTCCAACAACGAATGCAGGTTTGAGATTGTTACTCCCGTTCGAGGCGGTCAGGTAGACATACATTTTTGCAGCACGCCGTGTCTCTCTTCATTCTTCGCAGAGGTCGTGACGCAATTCGACGATGCCATCGAGACAACACAAAATGCAGAACACGGCGAGGGTAGCAATGCTTCGCCTGCCACCTCTTGAACGTTTGACCACATGACACGTCTGGCACAATGGAGCGTGGCAGCCAAATTGACGTTGGGTCTAGTTGCGGTCTTCGTGTTGGCGGCCTTCTTGTTAGTGGTCGCCGCTTACACGTCGCTCCATGATCGCACTTTCAGTCCTCGCCAGTTCGATTCGTTGTCCTGGAGACAAGGGGACGTGCGGATGCGCGGCGAGATGACTGCGTCACTACAGAGACAAGCTCTTCTTCGCAACAAGAGCCGAGACGAAGTTCTGGCATTGCTTGGCAAACCTGACGAGGACAGAGAGTATCAGTTGCGATACCAAGTGGATGTTGGACGACGCATTGCATGGAGTCGCTTTTGCGAGATATTGATTGTGACGCTTGATGAGAAGCACAACGTTGATCGTGTTGAGAGAGTTGACTGATTACTCCAGAATGAGATGTGTGTGGACTAACCATGCGCTACAGCGAACCCGGCCATCGCGCTCCAGTTGCAATCCATGCGTCCCGTGGGCCGGGTCGCTGAGCTTGGGGTCGTTCGGCAAAGACTAATTCGACATGATTGCCTTCAGAGTATTTCGGAACGATTCAGAAGTCTGCCTCGCAGGGGTCGAAGGACTTGGTGTGTTGACCGCGATCGTTACATTGGCGAATCGAGACGGTGAGTTTACTGAGTCTGGGCAGCCCGAAGAGTCTTTGGATTTGACCATCGGGGCTCTCCATATCGCCACGCAGGAGAATAGAAGGTGGCCGACTCATGGCCTCACGGTGGGTGAGAGGATCACGATTCAGATCGAGGATACGGAGGGTGTCATGCAGCCTACGGAGACTCGAATCTACTCAGATGAGTTCAAGCTCGAGTCTACGAAGCAGAATGCCCGAGACTTGGCGAAGAAGCTAGGTTGGCAACTCATCGAGACGCAGAATCAAGACGCCGAACACGTCATGGGCGGCAACGGCGGATAAGCTCCCTCGTTCGCTTCGCTCTTTGAGTCCTGCTTCGCCGCAGGAAATCGTCAGGCAGCGATTGTGGACGGGACGGTCCCTAGCTCGTCGTTGTGCCCTTTGGCTCCGCGCTGTGGTCAGTCGTGAAGAGGCTCCGCCGAGCCCGGTATCGATTTTGCTGATGAACAACCTCGGCAGTGCTGGCAGCGGCCTTTTTGCCGGACGTCCTCGACCCAGTGAATGCCCTGGGAAAAGCCGGCTTCTGCCCCGACTCCGGATGGCTCCACTATCGGGTAAGGCTGCAGCCCGGCCCCCGCGCAGCCTTCCCCGGGCGGGGAATCCTGTCGGGGCGCTCTCAAACAGTCCTTCCCGCCTGGGGAATCCAGTGTCGCGACGCGCAAACACACCTCCGCCGACGAGTAGATGCCATTTTCGATCCCTGAATGCTTTTCCCCGGACAGGGAATCTCGTCGCTTGACCCCCGGAGGCATTTCCCCACGGAGGGAAGACGGGTTTCTGCCTCCGTGGCAGAGCTCCCGCCACGGGGAGCTGCCTTTTGAGGAGTCGAGAGCGCTTTCCCGCTCACCTTTGCCAGGCCGAGCCTACGGATGGGGGGCCAGCATCGACACGGTGCGCTCCAGGAACCAGAAGGCTGAAATCGCGCCCAGGGCATAGTGCGGTGCGAGTCGCATCGGTGCAGGCCACACGTTCTTGAAGCGCCCGAGCATCCAGGCCAAGACGGCCCAACACGCCACAAAGAGCAACTGCCCGGCCTCGACACCCAGATTGAAAAAGAGCAGCGCGGGCGGGACTTCGGCAGATGGCAGACCGAGCTGACCCAGCGCTCCAGCGAAGCCAAGGCCATGCACGAGACCGAAGATGAATGACACCAGCCAGGGCTTGCGTGCGGCCAGACCTGCTTGTTCGGGCCGTTGCCGCAGTCGCACATTCTCCACGGCCAGCAGCAGGATGCTCATGGCAATCACGACCTCCACGGGTGGTTGAGGCAGTTGGACCCAACCCAACACCGAGAGCGCCAGCGTGAGGCTGTGGGCGAGGGTGAAGGCCGTGATCGTGAGTAGCAGCCTGCGCAGGCCGCGCACGAGCAACAGCAGCCCTGCGACAAACAAGAGATGGTCGATGCCGCCGAGAATGTGCTCCAGGCCTAACCAGGTGTAACGTCGCGCTGTGGCGGCAAAGGAGCCGCTGCCTGCCCGCAACGGGGCCATTTCCACGACGATGCCTTCCGCACCACTCATGAAAAACTGTCGCGCTGTGGTGCCATCGCGCCATTGGGCCACCATCAGCACGCCATTGCGCTGCCAGGGCAGGATGATGCGGTCCTCGGCGGTCAAGGGGAGTCCGTCATCGGTTTCAAAGACCAAGCTCGTGGCGGTCTCCTCCAGCACATTGCTCTCAGGATCCACCCAGTGGCAGCGTCTCGGCAGCAAAGGCGCTGCAAACTCGGACATGCCCGGCGGTGGCGCGGCATAACGGATGCCGTAGCGATGATCCGTGAGTTCCACCAGAGTCACGTGGTCGATCTCCGTTTGATGTGCATGCCCCGTCATTGCCATGAGCAACAGGCAGGCACCGAAAAGCAGGAGCTGTCTCATGACCTCGCCTCCGCTTGTTTGTTGGCCGAGGAATCAGGCCGTATCACGCGGTAGTTGGCTTTGAGTTTCTCCACTTCCATCTCCACAGCCTTGTCCTCCTGCGCTTCTCGCCAGCGTGACTCCAGCATGTGGCGCATTTCTTCCATGGGAAGAGGCTGGTCAGGTTGAAGTGAAACGACACGCAGCAGATGCACGCCGCGCGTGGACTGAAACGGGCCGTGCCATTCGTTGAGCGGCAGTTTGAAAAGCTTGCCCACAAACTCCGCACCGAGCAGACGTTCCAGCTGGGGACGAAAGGTCGGCGGCAATGGATTGCCGAGACGAACAGCATCCCCTGCGGGGGGCTTTTCACCGGCACGCAGCTTTTCTAACAAGTCAGCCGGGACTCTATCCAGGCTGGTGAACGAGACATGTTCAAAGCTGATCTTGGCAGGCAGCGAGGTGCTTTCCAAAGGCAGGCGGGCACGGGTTTCTTCCAGCTCTTTTTCACTCGGCGGCGCTGTCACGGGCTTCAAAGCGGAACGCATCATTTGGATGAGCGTGTTGCGCACCCGATTGTCGGCCACCATGCCGCGAACTTGGGCTTCGCGGAAGAGGATCTCATCCTCCAGCATCTTGGATTCCAAGCGTTGCAACTCTGGGGCAGTGAGCGGACGACCAAACCGTTGCTCGGCCACGCCAGCCTGAGCGGTCAGTGCTTGTGCTTTGATCTCCACCACCGGTTTGCGCTGCTGCTGCCACAGTGCATCTGCTCCAAACAAGAGACTGCCTAGCACCAGAAAGTGCAGCAAAGGTTCACGAAAAAGAGCGGGCATGAGTGAATGAAAAGAGGAAGCGATGAGTCGGCTTTTGGGCTGGTGAGATCGACAGGCATCTCCAGCTCGAGGACGTGCCATTGATTCACCAATCTGAAGCCTTGCCTCACATCTATGCGTGACAAAAACGCCACGCGTCATGCAGGAGAAATCGTCACCGAGGGATGTTTGCCGCAGGCCTGAATGCAGGCCATATCGAGAGCCTGAAGACGTGCTTGCCTTGGCTCTGGCAGGCCGTCCTCGCCCTCCCCCAGGTGAGTCCCAGCATTAGCATGGCGTGTCGGATTTTATCCATGTGCCAAGGGACTCTCATGGCCTTCACCTCCCGCCATTTCTCCTCCCTTCCATCTCATGCTTCGACCTCTTTCTCTTCTGCTTTTCACGTTTCTGTTGTTAGGGAATACTGTGCGAACTTTTGCCGATGGCATCCCCATCTCCGCACCCTCGGGCCTGTGGGAGTTTAACAATTCATCGAACATCGGTCAGGCCACACTGGGCACCAACCTCACCGTGGTGGGAGCCAATCCGACCTACACGGCCACGGTGGCGGATGATGGTGGCACGAGCCTGAGTGGTGTCATCACCACCGTGGGTGGCACGGCCAATCGTCTGCGCGCCACTTACAGTTTGCCGGCCAATGGCGGTGGCAGTTTTGTGAATGAATACACGCTGCTGTTTGATGTATTCTCTCCATCAGCGAGCCGCAGTTCTTGGCGTAGCCTGATCCAGACCAGCGGTGACGCCAACAACAACGACGGTGACTACTTCATCCGCAACAGTGACGATAAGATGGGCTCTTCGGCACTGGGTTACTCCAGCGCGGCGCTGACCGACTCTCGCTGGAAACGGGTGGTCATTGTGGCCGATCTTGGCAGCTACTTTCGGGTGTATGTGGACGGCGTGTTGCATTACTCGCACACCAGCCAAGCGGTGGATGGTCGTTATGCGCTCTACACCAATGGACCTCTGTTGTTCTTTGCCGATGACAGCAATGAAAACGCAGCTCTGAACGTGGGGGCCGTGGCTCTTTGGGGCAAGACGCTGAACACGACCGAGATCACCGCCCTGGGTGTGGCGGGAGCCTCGATCCAAGGGGCCACCATTCCCAATCAGTCTCCGGTGATCACACAAGGCACCAACTTCAACATGCCGGGTGCCGATCTCAATGGCCCGGCAGTAACGGCCACGCTCAATGCCACCGACGCGGAAAGCGATACGGTCACTTGGTCGGTGAGCACAGCGGCGGCGAATGGCACGGCCTCCATCAGCTCCAGCAGCAGCACACAGGCGAGCATCAGCTACTTGCCGCAGCCTGGATTCACGGGCGTGGACACCTTTCAAATTCGGGCTGCCGACATCGGTGGTGCGGACACCATCAACGTGACGGTGGTGGTGATGGATCCCAATGTGTTGCTTTGGCCTGAGCCTGCGGGGCTGTGGGAATTTGACTTCTCGGTGGCACCCACGCTTGCCACCACGGGCACGAATCTCGAGGCACTGGGTTCTTCTTTCAGCAACGTGAACGGAGCCTTTGTGGGCGATGGCGCGCAACAAAAGGAAGTGGCCAGTTATTACAGAGTCACCAATCCCGTGGGAGCCAATGGTGGCGGCAGCTACAGCAATCGTTACACCCTGATGTGGGATGTCTTCATTCCGAATGCCAGCTTTGGCGGCTGGAAAACATTGCTGCAAACGAACAGTTCGAACACCACGGATGGAGATTTGTTTATCAATCTCTCCAGCCAGATCGGCACAGCAGCAGGCCTCAATGGTTACACGGCGAACGCCCTGAAGCCTGGCACCTGGCATCGGGTGGTGATGAAGGTGGTGAATGGCACCACCAATGGAACGACACTCTGGGTGGATGGTCAGAAGTGGCTGACCTCCACCACCACGGGCGGAATCGATGGTCGCTATGGATTGGAAAACCAGTTTCTCATCTTGGCGGATGACGACGGTGAGGATGGCCAGATTCAGATCTCCAACTTTGCCATGTGGAATGATGCGCTGGCTGACAATGCAATCACCGCACTCTCGGGTGTGACACGTCGCGTCACCAACAAACCACGCCCCGACGTGAACTTCCCTCCAGTCATCACGGAAGGGTCCAGCACCACGCTGGCGGCGCAGATGAACTCAGCCACGCCGATCACGGTCAACGTCACCGATGCGGACAATGACGCCATCCTTTGGACCATCAGCGGAGCTGCCAGTCATGGCAATGCGGTGGTGACGACCAGCAGCGATGCGCAGGCGACCATCACTTACACGCCCACGACCAGTTACAACGGTCCCGATAGCTTCACCATTCAGGCCAGCGATGGCACGGCCACGGACAGCATCGTGGTGAATGTGACGGTGCAAAACAGCGCGCCGGTGATCAGTGAAGGAGCCACTTACAATTTGGCGGCCACGACTCATGGCGGGGCTCGCACCGTGACCTTCCATGCCGTGGATCCCAATAACAATCCGCTCACCTGGAGTGTCTCCGCGAGTGCCACGCATGGCACGGCGATCATCACGAACAATGGCAACACAGAAGGCACGGTGAGCTACACACCTGAGGCCAATTACTCCGGTCCCGACAGCTTCACGGTCAGTGTGACCGACGGTGCCTTGAGCGCCAGCATTGCGGTCAATGTCATGGTGTCAGACCCCGCCTCTCAGCCCAAGCTGACGATCGTGTCAGCTTACGGCACGGCCACCCCAGCGCCGGGCATCTATACGCATCCTCGTGGCACGGCCCTAACCAACAGCGTCACGGATGAACTGGGCGCAACGACACGCCACCTGTGCATGGGCTGGAGCATGATTGGCAACGAGCCTGCCTTTGGCACCGAGAAGACGATGACCCTGACGCTCACGCGTGACTCCGTGTTGACCTGGAACTTCCGCACCGAACATCGCGTGGAAACCGCGGTCAGTGGCAGCGGCACGGTCTCCGTGGCCAGCGGTTGGTATGAGGCGGGCAGACCTTTGCAAATCACGGCCACACCCGCAGCGGGCTATTATTTTGTCGGTTGGAGCGGTGACACCACCGGCTGCCAGACGGGCGGTAAAAACATCGTCGTTCCCATGGATCGTCCGCGTGCCACCCTCACCGCGACCTTTGCGGTGAATGAGAACTTTGTGTTCGTGGCCCTGCCAGACACGCAGAACTACACCAGCATCACTTCGCCTGCGGATCTCTACACGCGTCAGACCCAGTGGATCGTGGAAAATGAGGAAACGATGAACATCAGGTTTGTCACGCATCTGGGGGATCTTGTGAACTCCCCCAGCAGCCAATCTCAGTGGCTGCGCTGCACGGACGCCATGAACCTCATGAACAACCAAGTGCCTTATGGCACCTGCCCGGGGAATCATGACCTGGCCAGCGGCGATACCAATTACATCACTCGTTTTGGCCCGAACCCCACGCACAGTTCCTCAGTGGGGCGCTGGATCAATCCCGGCAACTCACAGCCCTATGACTGGTATCGTGGCGCTTCGCCTCGCGGTTATAGCTCCTATCAGGTCGTCACGGTCAATGGTCGTGATTACATGTTCCTGCACCTCGACATGGACTGCCCAGATCAGGATCTCGTTTGGGCCGCAGGCGTGCTGGCAGCGCACCCGAAGACGCTGACGATGGTGACCACGCACAACTACCTCGCAGAGACTGGCGGCTCTGGGATCTACGGCAGCGGCACCGGCCAGCGTGGCTACACGGCGCAGGCCAACATCAGCATCGGGCCGGATCGCAACCGTCCGCTGGATGTCTTCAACTCGGTGGTGAAGCCCTTCAACCAAGTGTACATGGTCATCTGCGGCCACAACTTTGGCACCTACAACCTCGAGGCCACCAACAACGCCGGAAAGAAGGTGCATGAGGTGCTGGCAGACTGGCAGTCCCTGCCCAATGGCGGCAATGGCTTCCTCCGCATCATGGAGTTCCGCCCACAGCAGAACCAGATCGTCAACACCAGCTACTCGCCCTACCTCGGACGCTACATCAACCCGAGCAACAATGCCGACCATCAAGGCATGCTCGACCTCCACGACCGCAACGGCAGTGAGTTCACCCTAACCACAGATTTCGACACGCGGTTCAACACGAATCTGACTGTCGTTTCCGCCCACAATGGCGTGTCACCCGCCGTCGGTGTCCACTCCATCGAGTCCGGCACGCCGGTAGCCATCTCCGCCGAGGAGCAGGTCGTGGGGCAGACACGTTTCCGGCCGACAGGCTGGACTCTGAGTGGCGGGCAGACCGCCAGCGGCACCGGCTCCAGCGCCATCATTACTCAGGGCGCGGCGGCCACGTTGACCTGGAACTATGCCACCGAGCATTACCTCACGATCAGCACCGTGGGTTCAGGCATCACCAGCACGGGCAGCAGTTGGCAGGTGGCGGGCGCGATGGTCAATGTCCAAGCGCAGCCGGATGCCGGAGCGAGCTTCCTGCAATGGAGCGGCGACATCAGTGGCTGCACGATCGCAGGCACAGGCATCTCGGTGCCGATGGATCGCCCGCGCGGCCCCATCACGGCTGAGTTCAGTTCCGCACTGCCGAGTCACAGCGTGCAGGTGGTTTCTGCTTACCCCGGCGCGACCCCAGCCGCCGCCACCTACACGTATGAGCAGGGGCAAAATGTCACCTTCAGTGCCGTGGACATCCTTGGCTCAGACACCCGCCGCATTTGCACGGGCTACACGGTCACGGGCGCGGTCACACAGTCGGGCACGGACACCTCCTTCGCATTGAATATCACGGGCGACCTGACCGTGACTTGGAACTGGACCACTCAATACCTGCTGGCCACGGCGGCAAACGGACCCGGCACGGTGAGCACCAGCGCAGGTGTTTGGGTGAATGAAAACGCCGCTGCCAGTGTCACGGCCACCCCGAATGCAGGTGCCGCCTTCACTTCCTGGAGCGGAGACACCGAGCTTGGCAGCGCCACGTCGAATGTCTTCAACATCGCCTCCATGACACGCCCCGTCAGCACGCTGACCGCGAATTTCCTCGCCGGCATGAACACCCTCACCGTCGTCTCCACCCAAGCGGGCACCCTTCCGGCGGCGGGCGTGCATTCGTATGCGTTTGGCGACATCGTGGAGTTCTCCGCACTCACCCAGGAGAGCGGTGGGTCACGCCACCGGCCCACGGGTTGGGCGCTGACCGGTGCCACGACGGGTTCCGGCACAGGCACCACGGGAAGCTTCGTGATTCAAGGCAATACCACCCTGACCTGGACTCATACGCCAGAGGTGCTGCTCAGCCTCACCGGCGGCTCCGAGGGCGCAGTCCTGCCCATGAACGCCGCCGGCTGGCATCCGCTGGGCGGCACCGTTGAACTGCAAGCCGTGTCAGGATCAGCCTGGTTCAGCTTCCGCGGCTGGACGGGCGACGTGCCCGCTGGCTCGGTCAATCCTTCGCTCACCGTCACCATGAGTCAGCCACGCTCCCTCACGGCTGACTTTACCACGGCCACCACCAGCGACGGCACCCCGAACTGGTGGCTGGCTACCTTCTCCGAGGTCACTGGCGGTGACTATGAGGCCGCGCGCTTGATCGACCATGATCGGGACAATCGCCCTGCCTGGGAGGAGTTCTTGGCCGGGACCAGCGACCTGGATGCCAATGAGCACTTCCGCTTCAGCAGCGTGGCCCCGAGCGCAGATCGCAGCACCCTCAGCTTCCGTCTGCCAATGAGCCATGGCCGATTGTATCAGTTGATGGAAAGCAGCGATATGGTGCCGCCATTCACCCCGGTGGGCCTGCCCATCGCGCCGACACCGCCCGAGGGGATCGTGACCCTTCCACTGCCCGCAGGTGCAAACGCTCGTTTCTACTCCATGCAGGTCCTCCTGGCCGGCACCAGCCTGCGGGATGCTGATCAGGCGGCGGCCAGCAGCGCGCCGCTGAAGGGGGCGATGGTGCGTGCCATGGTGAAGATCCCCAGCGGCACGTTCATCCAGGGGGAAGACTCCGGCCCCGTGACCACGCGACCTGAGCACGTCACCCACGTCTCCTCCTTCTTCATGGACAAGTTCGAGGTCACCCGTGCTGATTGGGAAGCTGTCGCCGTCTGGGCCGGGGCGCATGGTTATGACCTCCCTGTGATCCTGCGCTACAACCAAGCCCCCTACAACGTGCCCGCCAATCATCCGGCCGTGGCGGTGTCCTGGTATGACGCCGTGAAGTGGTGCAATGCCCGATCAGAGATGGAGGGTCGCCGCCCCGTTTACTTCGCGGACACGAACGCCGCCGTGGTTTATCGCACCGGCCAGATCGACCTCACCGCGGCCCACACCAACTGGGCTGGCGATGGCTATCGTTTGCCCACCGAGGCGGAATGGGAACGCGCCAGCCGTGGTGGCCTCGAGCAGAAACCGTATGCCTGGGGCGATGCCGCCTCTGACCTGCGCGCCAACCACTGGGACTATCAACTCTTCCAAGGTCGTGCCCCCAACAGCGCCTATCCCTACACCGAGCGCGTCGGCTTTTTCGATGGCACCCAGCCCGGCGGCACCCCCGACATGGCCAATCCGTATGGCCTCTACGACATGGCCGGAAACGCCTGGGAATGGACCTGGGATCGCATGGGCGACTATC
Organism: Verrucomicrobiaceae bacterium; assembly: GCA_027483245.1. Taxonomy (GTDB): domain Bacteria; phylum Verrucomicrobiota; class Verrucomicrobiia; order Verrucomicrobiales; family Verrucomicrobiaceae; genus Prosthecobacter. The sequence continues at coordinate 14,962 of JAIXVB010000655.1, forward strand.
CCGCCGACAAACAATACGACCCACGGGGCTCGGACACCGGCTCCCAGCGTGTCCAGCGCGGCGGCGCTTGGTGGAACTACATCGACCAAGCCACCAACTTCCAACGCTTGCCCTTTCCTCCCGATGGCAGCGATGACTACGGCATGATCGGCTTCCGCTGCGTCCGCGCGACGCACCCGAATGAGTGAGGGGGCTTCGGTGGTCAGTGGTCGGTGGTCAGTGATCAGAGCGTCGCCAGGGGCCGTCGAGGTTATTGGCGACGTCTTCTGGTTTCGTCACTGGGGGAGAGCGGCTGTCTGGAAACGATTCCTGCCAATCCAACGCGGCAGCGTCCTGGAGTGCTCCAGACCTCTGGAGCTTTTGAAGGCCAAGCGACGCCGATGATGGAAGAGCCGTTGCAGGCCAAGCGACGTCGATCGCGAAAGAGCTTGGGGAATCGAAGGGACCGACGAAAGCGCTGGAGGCCCAGCGCACTCCAAAACGCAAGCGCGACCTTGCCGTGAAAGAGCTTCGAGAACGCAGCAGCGTCCTGGAGTGCTCCAGCCCTCTGGAGCTTTTGAAGGCCAAGCGACGCCGATGACGGAAGAGCCGTTGCAGGCCAAGCGACGCCGATCGCGAAAGAGCTTGGGGAATCGAAGGGACCGACGAAAGCGCTGGAGGCCCAGCGCACTCCAAAACGCAAGCGCGACCTTGCCGAGAAAGAGCTTCGAGAACGCAGCAGCGTCCTGGAGTGCTCCAGCCCTCTGGAGCTTTCGAAGGCCAAGCGACGCCGATGATGGAAGAGCCGTTGCAGGCTAACCAACGCTATTGATTCAAGAGCCGTCGAAGGCCAAGAGTGGCCCGACGGGGGGAAATACTTCTCCGACGGGGACCAACGGGTCTCCGACAGCGTCGGCGTGCCTTTCTAACCCGTCGGGGTGCCTCTCCGACCCGTCGGCGAGCCTCTCTAACCCGTCGGCGTGCCTCTCTAACCCGTCGGCGTGCCTCTCTAACCCGTCGGCGTGCCTTTCTAACCCGTCGGCGTGCCTCTCTAACCCGTCGGCAGACCCCTCTATGGAAATTTGAGATCGTTTGTTTTGAGCCGATGAGCAGGGGCACGGGCTCAAAAGCCGATGCTACCGCACCTGCCTCCGCCGACGCAGGGCGAGGAGCAGCACTCCCAGGCCGAGCAGCAGCATCCGGCTTGGCTCAGGCACGATCATGATGGTGCCGCCAACGTAGAGGTCGGACAGGTCCCAGACGAGGTCAGGGGAGAGCGTGGGCAGTTCCAGGCGGTCAAAGGTGCCGTCGAGGGGGGTGCTCAGGTTGGTCCAGTCAAACAGACGCCAGGCGTCTCCATAGGCCCAGGCGTTCATGTTCAGCGGATTGCTGATCAGCAGGCGGGAGCCCTGGAGAATGCTGACCTCCCCACTGAGGGTGAGCAGGTCCGCCGCGTTGGCTTGCAGGGTTTGGTCGCCCAGACCCGCCCCGTTGATCAGATCCAGCATGACGATGCTGTTGATGTCGAAGCGCAAGAGGCCCGTGCCGCTGGTGGCGATGCTGATCTCGCTGGCAGTGAGGCTGTTGCCCACGTTCAAGGTGCCGCCGATGAGGACGGAATTGCCGGTGGCGGCGACGATGCTGCCACTGCCGCCTAGGGTGGTGCCCAGCAGGGTGGTCACGGATCCAGTGCCGGTGGCAGAGCCGGTCGTGTTGGCCAGGAGCAGGGAGCCGCCATTGAGGAGGGTGCCGCCGCCATAGGTGCTGGCTCCGCCCAGGGTGAGGATGCTGTTGCTGGTTTTGGTGAGAGAGAGATTCGTGCCGCTGAGGGTGCCCATGAAAGTGGAGTCAGGGGGCGTGCCGCCAGGAACGTTGCCCACGGTCAGGAGGGTGGTGGCCGTGCTGGTGATGCTGCTGCTGCTGTTGCCGTTGAGGGAGGCAAAGCTCTGGCTGGTGCCGAGGTTGAGTGTGGCTGCACCGTTGACGTTGAGCTGGCTGAAGGCACCCAGGGCCGTGGCGGTGGGCGAGTTCACGGTCAGGGTGGCTCCGGGAGCAGCGTTGAGATTGACGATGGTGCCGGGAATGAGGCTGGTGGCATTGGCGGTAAGGTTCACGGTGGCGGCACCGGTGCCGGTGTTTTGAAAGGTGAGGGTGCGGGCTGCGATGGCCTGATCACTGAGGGCTCCGAGGTTGAGCGTCATGGCGGCCGTGGACGTGCCTTGGACATCGAAGACTGGATTGCCCCCTGGAAGCTGGAGACCGCCGATCGTGGTGGTTCCCAGGGTGAGCGTGGCGGTGCCGCTGGTGATGTTGCTGCCTGGGCGCACGGTGAGGGTGCTGCTGCCGATGCCCAGCACGCCGAGGGTGAGCGTGTGGCTGTTGTCGCCCGCCGTGGCGCGATCCACCTCAATCGTCGAGCTGGACAGCAGGTTCACCGCGCCGCCGACGGTGCCGCCGCTGTCGAAACCGAGGCTGAGGGTGCCGCCGTTCAGGGCCATGATGCCAGCCCCGATGACGTTCAGGGCCGTGCTGTTTTGCAGCCGAAGCGTGCCTTCATCGATCTGGTTGGCGCCACTGCGGACACTGGCGACGGAGGAGATGAAGGTCAGCTTGCCCGCGCCGATTTTGGTCATGAGCACGTTGCCGGTGAGGCCGGTGGCGTTGTTGACGGTGATGTTGCCCGCGCCGCCGACCTTGGCGGAGGCTCCCAGGGCGGTGGTGCCGGTGATCGTGGCCGTGGTGGTCGTGTTGGTATTGATCAAAGCGCCGAGCCCGTTGTGACCGGTGCCGCTGAAGGTCAGATTGCGGGTGATGCTCTGGCCGTTGAAGTCGAGGGTGGCTCCGTTGCTGACCGAGACGGAGAGGGTGTTGGTGAGGGCCGTCGCACTGGCCAGCTTCAAGATGCCAGCCGAGACGGAGGTGGCACCGGTGTAGGTGTTGTCGCCGCCCAGCGTCAGGGTGCCGAGTCCATTTTTGATCACGGTGAGCGTTCCCGTGCCATTGGTCAGGGCTCCTGTGAAGGTGCTGTCCACAGGGGTCGGGCTGTTCAAACTGCCGATGGTGAGGGTAAAGGCCCCGGAGGTGGTCACGGTGCCCGCGCCGGACAGGCTGCCGAGGAGGGGGGTGGCATTGAAGATGTTTAAAATGGACCCGGCCCCGAGATTCACCCGTGACAATAGGCCGATCGTGTTGCTGGCGGCGGTGGCCGTGCCGAGGTTCAGGGTGACGCCCGCATTGGCACCACTGATCAGATTGATCACGGTGCCTTCCAGCAGGCTGGCGGCATTGGCCGTCAGGATGATCTGACTGTTGGTGGGGCTGGCGCCGTTGTTGGTGAAGGTGATGGTCTGGGCCACCCCGAGATCATTGAACGCCCCCAGCGTGAGTGTGGTGGTGCCGCCTGCTGCATTGACCGGACTGCGCACGTCAAAGGTGGGGCTGCCGTGCAGGGTGGCCGCGCTGAAGGAGACTCCGGCATTGGTGGCGGCGGTGGTGACGTTGGGACCGGCACCGATGATCAGGGTGCTGGTATTCATGACCAGAGTGCCATGGACGTGGGAGACGCCTGCTCCCGGCGTGGCTGGATCGACGATGATGCCTGAGCTCGC
>JAIXVB010000036.1 GCA_027483245.1 Verrucomicrobiaceae bacterium
CCCTACGCGCAACAACAACCCTGGCGCTTCAGCAGCAAGTATGTAGACAGCGAGGTGGAGACCCGAGGCTGCCTCAGCTACTACGGCTACCGCCACTACTCCCCCGAACTGGGCCGCTGGCTCTCCAGAGACCCGATTGGAGAACGAGGGGGAGTGAACCTCTATGGAATGGTCGGGAACGATGCGGTGAATCGGAGGGATTACCTTGGCCTCACTGACAAGGACTGCTGCTGCACCGTGACGATCGTGGTTGAGCTTCCTGGGGATGATCCAGGAAAACTGAATCAGAAAGGAATGTCTGGTCACTCTGGGCAAGGCATTGACGATGACTTTTACGATTATGGGCCTCAGCCAGGCCAGGGAGCAAGTATGGGCGGATCAACAGGACGTCCATGGTGGGATCAGATGGGGCCAAACAATACGGATGGAGATCGGGATTTGGACGACGTTCGTGATGATGAATATCCAAAGCACAACCAGCCCATTTGGGAGATCAGCTTTGAAGTTCCAAAAGAGAAGTGTGACGCCTTGCGCAAGTATTGGGTCGACCTTTACAAAGACCCAGGCAATTACCGGTTTTATGGAACACAATGCACAACGGCAGTCTGTAGGGGATTGAGGGAATCAGACATCTCGAAGATCCGAGCAATGAAGCCTTCGACCTTGTTGGAGAAAGCTAAAAGAGAGAAGCATCAATGCGGCCCCAAAAAGGGACAAGCTGCGGAAGTGAGGCAAGTGCAGCGATGAAAAGACTTTTACAGCAGCTACTCGCGCTCTTGACCGTTGTGTTCACTTCATCATGCAACGCAGCGGACAAGCCCGGACGCCCTACGGTTCATTGGCTACAAACCAAGACATACTCAGCGCAATCTCTGCGTTTTGCATTCGATGGGAAACAGGCGGTGGAACGTCTTCGCAAAGCGCTTCGTGCAAAAGACGATAGGCGAGCAGATGCAATGGAGCTTTTGGCAATCGTCGGAGATTGCTATTTGATTGGTAGGCCAGCAAAAGCCACCACGGAGTTGACCGGCTTTTATGTTCACGGGACAACAGGTCGGATCGAATATCGAGTCACAAAGCATCCGCCACTGAACTATGGACAGAGGCCAAAGGACTTGAGCTACGAAAGCGTTGAAGTGATCAGTGAACCATGAGCCTTCACTCTGCAACGATTCCAAACCACTGCCCGGAGGCGGCGTAACTATTGGAGCTGCGGCAGCTGACGGACTCTATCAATGTGGGGAGAAATTGAAGCTCGTTGAAGAGCAGATTCCTCGAGGCACGGACAGGGCGATTGAGTTATATAACAGCATGACCAAAGAGCAAAAGGATGCATTAAGGCACTCGATTTTGGACGGTGCAATCACAGGAGGACGATGATGCTTCTACATGCCATTTTCTTCAGCCAACACTTGGCCGTATTGGCGAGTGTAGTCTTTGCTACTTTGGGCCAGATTGATGCGCTAGCTGCAGGGGCAGTATCAATAGCCGGAGGAATACTTCTTCGAGCGACCGCAAAGCTAGCTCCGAATCAGCCTCCGAGATGGCTAAGACTCCTCCGAGGGCTAGCTCTTTTTTTGGATGGACTTATGCTGATGGGGTTTGGCTTCTTGATGTTTGCTTCTTTTGCGAACTCATTACTAGCCTTGGGATTGGTTGTGATCGGACTTTATGTTTTACCGCCAGTTAAGCTTTTGAAGTGAGTCGGCATCACCCTACAAAGGCCCTCCCAACCGCCCGCAGCAGAACAGGTCATGACAGCTTTAGCTCAACCGAACGCAGCTCACCATCTTCGCACCATTGCTACCAGCAGGGATGCAACGTCAGCTCCCGCCCTGACTGCAAGCAACAGTGTGGCTTTGCCTAACGCTGTGGCTCCGCACCCAATATCTGGCATTGGCTCCATAAGTTCACCAAGAACGAGTGTTCCCTATGACACTGAATCTGTGACACTTATCTGTAATTGCTGCACCTGCCGCAAATGAACTCGTTAGCAGCCCGCTTCACTCAACAACTACCATATCAAGGCGTTGCCTTAGCCTGGATAGTTGGCGTTTTTTTCCTGTCTGTTTCTCTACTGCCCTCTTGCAAGCCAGCTCCGAAAACCGAAATGCACTCAGCATCAATAGCGCATTCTTCAGGATTAGCGGAATGGTGCGGCTGGGGAATTTTTGATCACAAGATTCGTTTCGTTGTGATTGCTCGAGCCAAGAGCAAGGTTGCGATCCCTGGGAAATGGACAAATCCAGATGGGCCTGCAATCCTGCAGCTTTCAGATCGTGAAATCGATCTCTTCCAGAGTGGTGGCGTCTATGAATTGGAAGAAGGTTTGCTCATCCATCATTCTGAAAAACTGCCAACCGCTGAACAGATTGGAGCGATGATAAAGGAAACAAATGCACCAATGACGATGGATAGGCTCTTCAGAAAAAGCGATGCTCAGTGACAAAGCATCTAACCCCACATTGCCTACAACTCCACCTTCGGGTCTAGGGCAGGTCATCTCCAACGCCGGCATTTATCGTCTGGCCAACTTCGTCGGCACTCAAAAAGGCTCCATGTGGCTAAGCATCGCAGCAGTTGATTTCGAGCCCAGGGAGAAGCGGAAGCTGCTGCTAAAAAATTAAGCTACCTAACACATCATGATGAAATCAAACCGTTGGCTTGGGGTGGGCGCTGTTCTCGCTGCGTTGCTTGTCCTGTGGTGTCTGAGAAGCTCAGACATACCTCGCATTCCCGACTTATCTTCTTGGCTGGGAGGAGCCAAGTCTCCCACCAAAATCGTGAAACTGGGTGAGGGGGTTTATGCAACAGTACTCAACCATGAAGATGGGTCGATGGATCGTCTCTGCCTCACCCAACGAGGCGAAGTCATTTTAACCATTGAACTTTATGGCAATGGACGTGCCATCAGCATTGCGTCGTCTGACGAGCCTACGCTTCTGGTTCATCAATCCGAATCGGGCCTGGACGTGAGCCGTTACCTCCGCCTGCCAAATGGTTCGTTCCAACAAATTGTTTATGGTCAAGATGGCAGGGTGATCGAACAAAGTGAATCGGCAAAACCTGATGAACCTGCCGTCGCGGCTCCAGCCGCAAATTAAGCGGCCCAACCGTCATTAAGATGGGCGCGCCTTGCTTCTACCGCACGGCTTCATTCAGTGCCCTTCACCTCAGCGGCCGTGTCGAGTGCGCTTGGCTTCTTGTTTGAGGAACAGGGGCTCTAGATGCTCGCGAATCCAGGCGAAGGCGGGCAGCAGGCCTTCGCGCTGGTAGATCACTCCGATGTCGGCTTCGACTTGGGTCGGATTGCCCACGCAGTTGAGGAACTGATTGCAGGTGAAACGCGTCTTCATCTCCGCATCGACTTTGCCAAACTCACGCAGGATGTGACTGCGTACGTAGAGTTCCAAAACAGCGTCTCCGACCCAAGCATCTTGGCGGAGTTTATCGAGCGCGGGCGAAGGGACAGGCATCTGCCAGAGTGCCCAAAGTCACTGCGCTGCCAAGCGGGAAATCACACGGTTTCAGAACGATGAATCGCTCACTTTGTGAGAGTTTCGAAGATGTACTTCCGGCCCTGAGCTTCTTCTCGAAGTTGCAGCCTTCATCGTTCGCAGCGAAAGAAGGCTGTGTTTTGTCGTCCTCAGATTGTCTTGTTTTGTCTGATCACTCTTTCTGCGTTTGCTTGTCTGGGCGCAGAACCTGCGAGTTATTACAACTCAACGATTGGACTCAGCGGAACGGCCTTGCGAACGGCTTTGCACCAGCGCATTCGCGCACACACGGTGATCCCGTATGGCAGTGCGGATGATGCGCTGAAGGTCACCGATGAAGACCCTGCGAACTCCTCCAATGTGATTCTGATCTACAGCCGTCTGTCGCGAGCGAAGAGCAGCTTTGGGGGCAACAATGGTCAATGGAA
>JAIXVB010000531.1 GCA_027483245.1 Verrucomicrobiaceae bacterium
ACCCCACATTCATTGCCTCCAGCCCAGAAGTTTCACTCGCCATCCTTCCAGGCATTCCTATGATGCCGACTCGTTGTGACTCCCACCGACTCTCCCTCCGAACCCAGTTTCAGCTTCCCGCATTTCGAGCTGAAGGACATTTTCAATATCCTGCAAAAGGAGGACGATATTCCCTGGAGTTACTTTCGTGATGGCGTGGACATCTACCGCTTTTATGGCGATGGCATCAACGGCCCCACCGCCGCTTTGATTCGTTTTCGCAAAGAAGCGCGGGTGCCCATGCACCTTCATGAAGGTTGGGAACACATTCTGGTGCTGGCAGGCAGTCAGCGGGACCAAAACGGCATCATCAACACCGGCACGCTACGCATTCATCCGCCGGGCACCTATCACAGTGTTGTCAGTGAAGCTGGTTGCATCGTTCTCGCGATTTATGAAAAGCCTGTCCGCTTCATGGAACGGCCCATCAAACCAGAAATCGAAGAGATCTAAACCGGTGGATTGATGAGAAGTGAGGAAGTCCATCTGCTGAGATGGCAGCGGGCTTCCCCACGCCTTGGCATCAGGCGGCCTGCCACTTTCCACCCACCCCACGCCGCAGGATCACGCTGCCTTCCTCTTCAATCGCGAAGAGATGCAGCCAGCCGTTTTCCACCAACTGCCGCACGCTTTCGTGTTTCGCGATCACGGCATCTAGGTCCGCACGAGGTGCTTCGATGAAGACACTGAGCCGCAGTGGCTCATGCATCCATGCCTCACCATTGTGCACGCTTTGCAGGGGCAACCCCGACTGAAGATCGCCGCCATTGCCCTGTTGAATGCCAAAGGTGCCGACCACGTTGTGCGTGACCTTGTTGCCACTGCCCCAGAGACGATTGTTCACCGTGCTGGCGTAGTATTGCAGGTTGATCCAGTTCGTCACGATCATCGGCGCGGTCATGATCAGTTCCAGCGTACTCTTGGTGGTGTCGGCCGCGTGGTCGTAGTTGTGCAAAAAGACACGACCTTTCAAGTTCAGCTTCCGCGTGCGTTCGCGTGGCGCAACGATGAAGGCGGCATTGCCCGCAAGACCCCACTCAGGCCGCACCTGCGACCAATCGCGGCTGCGCTCATGAATTCTTTTTTCCAACCCCCCTTCCTCGAAACGTCCAAGTCCTAAACTCGCAGCGCGTTGCTGGCGGCAGCGTTGCGCAGCTTCACTCAACCACAATTGCAGCTGCAAAAGATCGGTCTCATGGGAGGATGGCATCTTGTCGGTATCGAGCAGGGTGATCTCATCCGTTGTGGTGTTATGCAGGGCCGCAACAAAATGGGTATCGTGAGGAATCTGTATGCCCTGCTCATCCAGTATGGCACGGACGCTCGGTTGATTCAAGATCGCTGCCGCAACGCGTGCATTGGAGTCGCCCGCATGACCACCACAGGCACCGCAGTCGAGCCCCGCCGCATACGGATTGTTCGTTGTTTGACTGCCGTGACCGCAGAGCATGACCAGCCGTGCAAAGTCGCGAGTGAGCCCCATATTTTTCAGCGCACCAAGACCGAGCTGCACCTGATCTTCCGGCGGGATACCCGCCTCAGTCTGAGTGTCATCGAGCGGGTCATGGGCTAAGCGTTTATGCTGATGCAGATTCGGCGCGGCACAGGAATGGCAAGTGGGCTTGTCACTCGGCAGGCCGATCTGAAAGCTGTCCTTCAGCAGCTTCCACGCAAAGCCAACCCCTGCGGCCTCGACAAAACTGAAACAGCTCACCGCAGAGGTCTTGAAGGCATTCCACGAATGCGTGACACGCCGATCAATCTGCATCTGCCGCCGCGCGTTTTTTTCCTCCTCAGCGCTGGCATGAGGCAGATGCTCCCGCACCCGATACTTCGGCGCAAACAGCACTGGCAGCTGCGAAGTGCCATGCCGCTGGCCAAAGGGCACATACTCGATGGGCATGCCAAAGAACCCTGCAAAGCCCAGCGTCTCGATCTCCAACGACGACGCCTCAAGTGACCTGCGCATCACCTCGGACCTCACATCGATGCAAAACACCGCCTGGAGCGCTGACCTCTTTTTCGCGTTCGCCACATCGCCTCTCTTCGCCCCATTCACGCCACTGATTTTCGCGCAGAGTTCCCGCTGAAATCCAATCTCCAACGCAGCCTGCCACAGCAGCTGTTTGTGCATCGCACCAGTGTCCGCCTTTTCATTCGTGAAGCTCGCCAACCACGACTCACGGATACCTGCCGACTCAAACTGCTTCAGGAGTTGCGTTTCAAAAACCAGTCTAACGGCCAGCAGGTCGAGCAGTGATTCATCGTGCAGCGTGCTGTGCAGTGCCTTGTCCCGCACCCGATACTGCACGTAGCTGCTCCAGCCAGGCATGGTCATCAGCAGCCGATGCAGGTAGTTTTCCGCATGTGCAGCGCTGATGCCTAGCATCTCGAGCATCTGGATGACCGCCGTCTCCGTGCTCTCTGGCAGCCTCGCCACATGCTTGTGAAAGCCGACGCAGCCTAACAACTCAGGCGTGACATCAATGAGTGCGACCTGTCTCCAGGCAGCGAAGAGCGGCAGCTTCTTCCAGGGCATGCGCCAGGCGGACTGACCTTCGTCAAAGTAGGCCGCACACCATTTGGAGATCTCTTCCGTGATGAGCAGACTCCACCGACCACCGAACTCCGCGGTTGCGATGTCAGCGACCGTTTTCACACCGTTTATCGTCGGTGACTCCGGCTTCCTTAACCAAGCCAGTAGATCAGCCGTGGTGGCGCTAGACTGCATCTGCTCGATGGCTGCAAAGAGATCCGCTGTTGTGATGCGGCCCGTGGTGAACTGCTGCTGAAAAAAGTTCGCACTCATCAGCATGCTGTCGTGCGTGACATTGCGCATGAGTTCACACACCTCGGCAAAGGGTTTGCCAACAAGGCCCACAAAGGGATTCACCGCCACATAACTCTGCAACGGCCACAGCGGCGGCACCCGCAGACAGGCATTGCGCGCTTGGCGTAACCAGTTGGTTTTTTCCTGAGTGAGCAGTGCGGGTTTAACCACAAGGGTTTCAAGGGGGACTTCAAGAGTGGTGGACATAACAGGATGGATTGAGGATGAGGATTTGAGGACCGGAAGGGGGCAGGGTTAGGGCTTGGGCAGGCGGCTTGGCCCAACCAAGTTCACCGGTTTCATGAGCCTCTCGCAGAGCCAGGTGAACAGCGTGTCGAGGTAGAAACCGTTGCTGGCATGCACATAAAGGCGTGCGAATGCCGGGCGTGCCGCCCAAGCGGGGAGCTGGGATTGAAACACCAGCACAGCCAGGAACAGCAGCGCCACGAGGATCATCACCCCATGCTCCACCACCCCTCGCGGCGGAGCGTAGGCCGAGACGGAACCTACCAGCATCGCTTGAAACCCGGCGTGCAAAGTAAAGCAGACCACCGAAGCCACTCCCACGAGACCAAGACCGCGCAGAATCAGCCGCTTCCGCAGGCTGCTGCTCCACAGCGTCCAGAGCAGATGCGCCATCGCCATGACAAAGACTCCCATCAGCAGCAGCTGCCCTGGATCATTCATCAGATGCAGCCCAAAGGCCACTGACAAGCTACCGCCAATCGCGATGGCCACCCCGAGTGAGCCTAGAACCACCAGCGGATGCGTCGCGGGTCTGCCGACGGGCGTCCAAGCCGACTTCGTGAGATTCACCACACTGCCACTGCTGAGGAAGGCATGAGCTTTGTAAAGCGAGTGCGCCACGATATGCAGGACTGCCAGAGCGAAGGCACCGAGACCGCATTGCAGCATCATAAAGCCCATCTGTGCCACCGTGGACCAGGCGAGCGATTTTTTGATGCTCGTTTGCGTCATCATGATCACACTGGCAAAGAGCGCGGTGAAGGCACCGAGCAGAGCCAGCGTGTTCAGCGCCAGCGGCGACTGCGTGACCAGCGGACTCAGACGGACGATCAGGAAACCGCCTGCATTGATGATGCCTGCATGCATCAAGGCTGAGACAGGTGTGGGAGTCTCCATCGTGTCGGGCAGCCAGGAGTGGAAGGGAAACTGCGCCGACTTCAGCATTGCGGCGGCCACCAGCAAACCCGCCACCAGACCAGCATGGGAGCTGGCGGGATTCGCGAACAGCTCATGAAATTCCCAGGTACCATGTCCATGCCACACCAACACCAGCGCGGCGATCATGCAGACATCAGCGAGTCTGCTGATGATGAACTTTTTCCGAGCGGCGATCACCGCCGCTGGCCGATTGCGATAAAAAGTCAGCAGCTGATGCAGACTCAGGCTCGTGGCGATCCATGCGACCGTGAAGAGCAGCAAATTGCTTGAGAGCACGAGCAACAGCACACTCGCGATCGTCATCACGAGCCAGCGTGAAAAAGTCGCCTGACCAGGATCGCCCTCGAGATAGTTGATGGCGTAGCGGGTGACGACCAGGCCGAGAAAACTCACGAGCAAGAGCATCAGCGCCGAGAGGGGATCGACGAGAAACGCCAGCTTCGCTGGACCCCAAGCGGCCAGCTCGAGGCGCATCGGGCCGGCCAGCATCACTCCACCCGCGAGGATCACGGCTGCGGCAAAAAACAAGCGCGCCACCCCGGCTGCAGCCTCCGCCGCTTGTTTGCCATCTCTCAGCAGTTTGAAGGCGGCGAGGGTGACCAGCAGCAGCAGTGGCGTGATCCATTCAGGGACAGCGAGAAGCGCGGGAGGATTGGGCAGGAGGTGATTCATGTGTGCAAAGGATGGGGTGAACAGCCCAAGCTCTGCCCGTTTTTTTCACTTCTCTCCAATTCATGTTTTGGCAATCATCGTTCGCTTTGGTAAATGCGTATTTGTCATGGGTTTCTTGAATTATCACCATCTTCGCTACTTCCGCGCCATCGCTACCGAGGGCAGTCTCACCAAGGCCGCACAGCATCTTCAGCTCTCGCAGTCAGCGCTCAGCGTGCAGCTCCGCAGCCTGGAGGAGAGTCTGGGCCAGCCGCTGTTTGAGAGGAAGCACAAGGCGCTCGCCCTTACCGAAGCGGGTCGCATCGCACTCGAGTATGCGGACTCCATTTTCCGCAGTGGCGAGGAGCTGACCGATCTGCTGCAAAACCGCGCCACACGCAGCCGCAGCTTCTTGCGTGTCGGCGCCGCCTCGAATCTCTCGCGCAACTTCCAGCTCAGTTTTCTGCGCCCGCTCATTGCGCGTGAGGATGTGGAGCTCATCATTCACTCCGGCACCTTGCGGGAGCTGCTCAGCCAACTCCAGGCACACACGCTCGATGTCGTGCTCTCCAACACCCCCGTCCGCCGTGATGCGGAAACAGGCTGGCACAGCCACCTCCTCGACGAGCAGCCCGTCAGCCTCGTAGGTCATAAAACACGCGGCATGAAGCCCTTTCGATTCCCTGAGGATTTGCACACGACCCCCATCGTGCTGCCCAGTCTCGAAAGCAGCATCCGCACAGCCTTTGACGTGCTTTTGGATCAACTCGGCATCCGCCCCATCATAGCGGCCGAAGTCGATGACATGGCGATGCTGCGCCTCATGGCCCGTGAAACCAAGGGCGTCACCCTCGTGCCTCCCGTGGTGGTCAAAGACGAACTGGCAAGCGGCACCCTTGTCGAGCGACACTGCTTTCCCCAAATCAAAGAGGCCTTCTACGCCATCACGCCCAGCCGGAGATTTCCGAATCCGATCCTGCGAGAGCTGATGAAAATGCGGTGACCTAAAACTTATCCGGCCGCATCACCCTCACCTCACTCTCGTATGCAACCATGGCATAGTCCTGAAAGAACTCGCTGTGGAGACGTGCCAGCATGGCTTCGGCGGTAGCTGGTTTCACGATGACTTCGATCTGCACATTGCCGCTTTCGACCAGATCAGCGCTACGCTGGCCCTGACGCCCACTGCCGCGCACATCGAAGGCGGTGTGGCCTTGGGCACCGCATTCGCGGAGCACCTCAACGATACGCTCCTCAATCACGGCTTCGCATATGACAGTGACGAGTCTCATGGGGTGCAGGGTCATGGCAATCAGGGGTGCAGAAGTTTCGCGGCCTCAAAGAAGAATGGAATACCGAGGCTGATGTTAAAAGGAAAGGTGATGGCCAGGGCAGCAGTCAGCGAAAAGGTCGGATTTGCCTCCGGCACGGAAAGACGAACAGCCGCAGGTGCGGCGATGTAACTGGCACTGGCAGCCAGCACTCCGAGCAGCGTGGCCCCTCCAGTGCTAAGTCCCACCCAACCGCCGAGCAGCACTCCCACGAAACCATGCAGCAGGGGCGCTGTGAGACCGAAGATGAGGAGAAAAACGCCTACCTTTTTCAGATCTGCAAGCCTGCGACCCGCCACCATGCCCATTTCGAGGAGGAAAAGCGCCAGCACACCTTGAAAGGGTGTCACAAAGAAGCCCTCGACGGAGGCCATGCCCCGTTTCCCACACAACGAGCCAATAATCATCGAGCCAATGAGCAGCAGCACGCCTTTGCCCAGCAACGCGTCCCGCAGCGCATGACGCACCCCTGGATCACTGAGGGAAAACTTGCCTCCTCCGATAACCCCCTTTCCCAAGATCACCCCGACGATGATCGCGGGTGATTCCATCACAGCTAGAAAAGCTGAGGCATAGTTCTCAAAAGGTTCATCGATACTTTTGAGGAAGTTCGTGGCCGCAATGAAAGTCACCGCACTGACGCTGCCGTAGTGCGCTGCGATGGCACCTGCATCCGCCACGCTGAACTTGCCCAACTTCCGCAACACCGGGTAGGTCCAGAGGGGAATCAGGCCCCCCAGCACCATCGCCGCTAGAGCTGGCAGCCACACCACGCCGAGTCCCGCCTCATGGATCGCCACGCCACCTTTGAAGCCGATGGCGATGAGCAGATAGATCGTCAGGGTGGTGTAGAGGGAGTCAGGAAATTTCAAATCACTCTTCGACACCGCCGCGAACACCCCGAGCACAAAAAACAAGACGGCAGGGCTAAGCAGATTGGATTGAATCGCGGTGAAAAAGTCCATGAAGGCTTCATCAATCCCCAAAGGTCAGATTCTTTCCAATTCATGTTTTGGTCTCTATCGTTCGTTTTGCTAAAACCAACATGACTCCTCCTCAAGCCCAAAGGCTCTCCACTTGGGACATTCTTCGACACGATACCTCGTGCCATTTTTCGGGCATTAGACCATTATTGGAATCATCTCTGTTGAGGCTGACATGGTAACTTACCGACCAAGTGTCTCGACATCTGGGCATATAACCCCAAGAAGCGATCGAACGAAACTCAGCCCACAGGAACAGGGTTGGACTCCAAATCAAAGCCTAGGGCCATAAACAGGCATTTTTTCGCCTGCATATGCCCCAGCCTCGGTGAGCGAGGAAAGGTCTGGCGGCTCGAAAAACCATGAGGGGTCTTCAGGCAATGAAATGGGCACTTCGAGCCTGCGACCATGCTTCTCAAAGTCGGAGCCCGGCAACGTTTGGAAGGTCCAGGTGCGGATTTTCCCTTCGAAAGGCATGCCGAGGACTGCATAAGCATTGTGGTTGATTACGCAGTGATTGCCGAAGTGCTGCACATCGATCGCGCGTCCGCGACCTG
>JAIXVB010000561.1 GCA_027483245.1 Verrucomicrobiaceae bacterium
CACTCATCGTCGCTGGTTGGGAACCATCCACGACTGAATCATCGACCAGCGTGAGAGTGAAGTTGGCGCTTGTTTGCCCTGCGGGGATCGTGACCGTGCTTGGCACGATGAGTTCAGAGCTGTCACTGGAATCGAGTGAGACGATCAGGTCTGCGGAAGGCGCTGCATTCACGGAGACCGATGCATTTAGACTTTCTCCTTCCACGCCAGTGGCCGGTGCGGTGATCGTGAGCTGGCCGCTGCTGGTGAGATTGAAGGTGTTTGAGATCCCAGTGATCGTGGGGCGTTTGAGATGTTGGGCCTGCAAAACAACACTCGTCTGAGCCGAGGGAACGGATACCTGGCCTGACCATGCACCGGAATCAAGCGCCACACGGGCAGGTGAGACGGGAAGAACAACACGGCTGCTAAACCGAAGGTTAGGAATCCAGGTCGCCGTGGTGCCTGAGGGCGAGTTGTCTTTCCAAAGCAAAGGATCCGCGCTGGACGATAAGCTTTCCAAAGTGAGGCTGCGGTTTTGTGCCTTGGTGGTGTAATAAGTCGATGCACCTGTGACTCTCTCTTCATTGTTGAAGCTGAGATCTACCATCAGATTGCTAGTGCCATTGTATTCAAAGGCCGCCTGAATCGGGAGTGTGACCCACCCTGTGTTGGAAACTGTAAAAGTTCCCCGATAAACCGTGGTCCATTCTGAGGTCTCCCATTCTGTCGTCGTGTAACTTGATTTAGCTGTATGCTTCAGCCGAACTGTGAAGTTGCTCAATGGACCAGATGTTCCAGCGGTCTGGATCTCAAGGCCGGAGATGCGACCTGCCGGCCCCACCTCAGCAGGTGTGTAAATGGACTGTGTTCGACTTTTATAGAAAAAGCCATAAAATGGGAAAGGGCTGGTCGTCGTTCCCGCGCCGCTGGTGGTCTCTGTCTGTGGTCCTAAAGCCGAGAGAGACACTTCACCCTTAAAATCCGTGGCCGGATTACCAGTGATGTTTTTCGCTGTCAGCGTCGCGCTAAAAGGGGTGCTGGCAACTTGGGCCGAGGGTATCGTGTTCCAGGTGAAAAACTGCACGGCTGGGACGATCGTGAGATTGACCGGAATATCCTGTTGAGGAGCGGTGGGGTCGTTCGAATGGAATCGCAGCGTGCTACTCACGGTGCCGAGAGGTAACCGATGAGTTCGGAAGCTCGCGGTGAGAGTTGACGTGCCATGGGTTGCAAGAGTGCCATCAGAAGGGCTGACCGACAGTGAAAGACCGGTGGCTGAAAGGTCGAGGAATGCCTCCATGATCGCCTGCGTTTGATCGTCGTTGATATAAATCCCTTCATTCGAAGCATACAACAGGTAATAGATGCGGGTGACTGCTGCCAAGCCAGTGAGCCGGTGATAATCGCTGGTCCTAATCCCCGATATCTCATGGGCCGGATTCCCTTCGTTCGCCACGATGATGAGGTGATTCACGCTGGGGGTATTGTCCCCGAAAACTCGTTTGACGAAACCTTTGTAAGTCCGACTGCCCCGAGTGCTGGTCAGGACCGTTTGATCCACCGTGCCCAACCCATTTTGTCCCAACCATCCTGTGATCTCAAAGTGAGTTAAACCCGCGACATCGGCGGCAAAGACAAAAAGCCCGGGTTGTTTACGGGTGAAGTAGCGCCCGCCACTGCCCAGGTTGGTATTGTTGGCGATCGTATTGTCTGAATAGCTCAAATCCGTCCCGCTGAAATTAAGGTTGGTGCTGAGAAAATTGCCCGCATCAAACATGTTATTGCCTCCGTCGTTGATCGAGTTGCCTGTGATGCCTCCCGAGAAATCAAAGCGATTGGGAATGAGGCTCGTGATGCTGGAGACATTTGCATTGAGGCCCGTCAACACTTCCTCAAGAGATGACGTTGTGTTGAGCCCAGGGTGAATGACTTCGGCATTCCATTGGGCGGGCAAGACCCCTGGATTCGACAAGGTCACCGTGGCCACGGCCCCAGGTTCATTGGCGGGTGAGCTGAATGCTAGAGTTCCGGGCGACACGACAAGTCTCGGACCTGATGAAACATCAAAGGGGTTGCTGCTACCTGAGATTCCACCCGCAGTGGTGGCTGTGACAGTGACTTGGCTTGCAGCATTGGGGAAGGTCAGTTGTCCCGTCCAGACTCCATTCACGAGGGTGATGGGAGTGCTTGGATTCAAGTTGACGGGTGTGGCGCCGCTGAAGGCCGTGAGGTTTGCAGGGCCATTGAAGGTGGACAGCAGGGCACCATCAATCGTGTTGGCTCGAAGAGTGACCGCGAAGGGCTGTAGGATCACTTGAGGCGAGGCAATCTGACTGAACGAGAGATGATGCAGGTCGTCATCCAGCACGGTGATCTCATGCGTGGCTGAAGGTAGGCCGGTCACGGTGGCCGTGATCGTGGCGGACCGTGTGCCATCTTGGATCGCGTTGTCTTGAGGAGTCACCGTGAAGGTTGCGCTGCTGCTGCCCTCAGGGATGATTACACTGGCGGGGATGTTGAGGTCGGTGCCGTTGCTGTTGGCGAGCGTGACCAGTAGTTCTTTGCCTGCCTTGAAAGGCGCAGGAAATCCGATGGTTCCTGTGACCGGCAGAGCTGACTCGATAAGGTTAGCGGGCAAGGTGATGACCAATGGC
>JAIXVB010000633.1 GCA_027483245.1 Verrucomicrobiaceae bacterium
TCAACATTCCCAGCTCTATTTCAGCCTCGGTCACCCCCAGCAACCTACCGACAAAATCGGCTAGTTGCTTCCGATGAATGTTTTTACCCGAGCTTTGAAAAAGCCTAGAGGTCGGCAGGAAGCACCGCCTCACGCGCTGTTTTTGACTCAAGCTCCACCGATCCAACCCCCTTTCATGCCGCCATCCCTCGCCGGTGGCGACCTTTTTAACGCGGTCCTTATGCAACCTCCGACGCCCGGGTCCAATCACCTCTTCGCCCGCTGGGACGATGGGGTCACGCACTGGGACCGGGGTGCCCGCTGGGACTCCGCTCCTGCTCCTGTCCTTCAACAACTCATCTCTCACCAACCTCTAGCCATCAACAACGCCATGGAATTCTGGGAAATCACCCAACAACGCGCTCAAGAAACCCTGCCGGTCTGGACTCAATACGTGCCGACTCTGCTCATCAAAGGCCAGGGCCGCGCAGACCTGAACACCCTGATCGATGGGTTCGAACCCCTGGTGCAGGAACGCACGGCAGCCCAAGACCGGTATGATCAAAGCTATCGCAACTGCCAAGACGCCCTGCTGCGGATGAAGATCCTGGGCACGAAGGTCCCTGCGATCATCGAAGGCCAGCTCAATGACGACACCCGGCAGATGAAAGAGCTGGAAGATGTTTACCGCACGGCTCCGCGTGCTGAAAGCACCATCCTGAAACGCCTGCGCGAACTGCTCCCTGTGTGGGAACGGGCCAATGCAGCTCTGGCTGCGGACCAGCCGCCACAGCCAGCCATTGTGAGAAAAGTCGGCGGGGTGATCTACACCACGGCACTGGCCCGCACTTTGTTAGACAGCTACACGGCGCTGGTGAAAGTCATGAAAGATGAGGAAGAAGCGCTGGATGTCGCACGGGCAAATTTGCGCAAGCATGACAGCATCACCGATGGACTGAATAAGAGCTGGTATAAGGTGGTGAAAGCCAGCAGTGATCCTGAAGACGATGTCTATCTGGCCCTGAATGGCATCACCACAGAACCCAGCACGCCGGCACCGGATGCGATCGAAATCAACACGGTGGCACAAGGCGGTGACGATGGCCTGCAAGTGCTGGTGGAGTATCTCCCCGGTGGCGGTGAGCATGCCACGACCAAGCTCATCAAGTGGCAAGTCGTGGGGGTGGATGCAGACTTTACCCACAGCGCGCCTCTGGACCGTGAAGGCAATGCGCTGGGCCCGTTCAAGGTGGGTCAAGTGGTGCGAGTCATCACGGAAGTCGGCAACAGCTCTGGCACCCGCAGCACAGCGGCGAGAACCATCCGCCTGGAAGAGCCCGTGGGGTAGGCGGGGGCGGCATCAACGAAGGCGCGGCAGCGTTTTGGAGTGCGCTGGGCCTCCAGCGCTTTGGCGGGAGAAGGTGGAGAGGTCTGTGTGGGCTCTTGCGCGATGGGGGTCCCTCGGCCTGCGAAAGCTCCAGAGGTCTGGAGAACTCCAGGACGCTGTCGCGCTTGGGTTTCTTCCAGGACAAGGGCGTGCTTGCGTTTTTGCGTGTGGGCGAATGGGGGGCATGCCTTGGGATTTGCAGAGGCGGGATTGTTGCCCTAGCGAGAGGCGATGTCCCCTTCCCGTCTCGACTTCCAACTCGATGCCCAAGCTTCTGATTCCCGTGCACGGGCGGCGACGTTTCGCACGCTGCATGGGGTGGTGAAGTCTCCGCTGTTCATGCCGGTGGGAACGCAGGCGACGGTGAAGGCTCAGCTGCCGGAGACGCTGCTGGAGTCGGGATCGCAAATTCTGCTGGCGAATACGTATCACCTGCTGCTGAGACCGGGGCCAGAGGTGTTTCGGAAGCTAGGCGGCATTCAGCGTTTCATGCAGTGGCCAGGCTCAGTGCTGACGGACTCGGGCGGTTACCAGATCTTCTCGCTGCCACACTCGCGTTCCATGACAGAGGCGGGGGCGGTTTTTCAAAGTTATGTCGATGGGCAACGCATCCTGCTGAGCCCTGAGCTGAGCATTCAAACGCAAAGGGCCATCGGCAGTGACATCATGATGGTGCTGGATCAGTGCATCCCCAGCACGGCGGATGAAAAGGCGGCGCGAGCTGCGCTGCAGGTGACTCAGCGCTGGGCGGTGCGTAGTCTGGCGGCGCGTGAGGACTCTCCGCAGTCGATGTTTGGCATCGTCCAAGGAGCGCTGTATCCGCATCTGCGCCGGGAGAGTGCGGCAGGGCTGGTGGAACTGCCGTTTGATGGCTTTGCCATTGGTGGTCTGGCAGTGGGAGAGGAGAAGCAGGAGCGTGAAGATGTGTGCGAGCTGACGGCGGCGCTGCTGCCTGCGGATCGTCCGCGTTACCTGATGGGCGTGGGCACGCCGCTGGATGTGCTGGAGGCGGTGCACCGTGGAGTGGACATGTTTGACTGCATCATTCCCACGCAGGTGGCGAAGCGCGGCTCGTGTTTCACTTCACGCGGCATCGTGGAGCTGCGGCGTTCCGTTTATAAATTCAGTGAGGCAGCGCTGGACCCGCACTGCACCTGCCCGGTGTGTGCCAAGCATTCACGCGCTTACCTGCATCACCTGACCA
>JAIXVB010000289.1 GCA_027483245.1 Verrucomicrobiaceae bacterium
AAGATGGGCTTCATCGGCGAGCCGTTCAGGATCATCTCGAGCACCTGGGTCTGGCCTTCGGCGATGCCTTGCATCAAGCGGCGTTGCTTGCGCTGGAACGTGGAGCGCAGTTCGCTCTCAACGGCAGGACCTAAGCGAATGAGGTTATTCTTCAGCAGGTAGTCACTGGCTCCATGCTTCAAAGAAGCGACCGCGACATCTTCTCCCACCGTGCCTGAAACGACGATCACGGGGATGTCTGGGGCCATGTCCTGCGCGATCTCCAGTGCTGCCAGGGCATCAAAGCTGGGCATCACATAGTCGCACAGGATCACGTCCCAGCGCTGCTCGGTCAGCGCGGACTTGAAATCCACGGCGGTCATGACCCGCAAATGCTGGCACTCATAACCATAGCGCTGCAGCGCATTTAAAATGAGCACAGCATCATCTTCAGAATCTTCAGCGAGCAGTAGGCGTAGCGTTTTCATCACCAGAGAGGAGGACTGGGGGGAGCTTCATTCAGGAGTAGCCAGTAGAGACCGAGTTGGCGCGTCGCTTCGACAAATTGCGCGAAGTCCACGGGCTTGCGCACGTAGCTGTTGCAGCCTAGCGAGTAGCTCTCCAGCAGATCCCGATCTTCTTTGGATGAGGTCAGCACCACGACGGGTAGCAGGCGCGTGCGCTCTTCACTGCGGATGCGTTTCAGCACCTCCAGGCCGTCGATCTTTGGCATCTTCAGATCCAGCAAGATGATGGCTGGCATGAGGCGACGCTGAGTGAAGGAATCCGGTCCATCGCCAAACAGAAACTCCAGCGCCTCCACGCCATCTCGCGCCACCACGACCTCATTGAGGATGTTGTTCTTCTTCAACGCCATCAGCGTCAGTTCTTCATCGTCGGGATTGTCCTCGACCAGTAAGATGATCTTTTGATTCATGGGTGCGTTGTTGAATAAATGGTTAAATCATAAAATAGAACGTGGATCCAGCATTGGTTTCACCCTCGGCCCAGACTTTTCCTCCATGCCGGCGGGCGACTCTCTGGACGGTGGCTAGGCCGATGCCTGTGCCGGGGAATTCGGCCATGGAATGCAGGCGCTGAAAGGCCCCGAAAAGCTTGGAGCTGTAACGCATGTCAAAGCCGACGCCATTGTCCTTCACGTAACAGATTTTGGCATTGTCGCCGTCGCGCTTCTGGCCCAGCTCGATCTTCGCCTCGGGATTCTTGGAGGTGAACTTCCAGGCGTTCTCCAGCAGGTTTTCCAGCAGGATCTGCAGCAGGGCCGCATCCGCTTGCAACCGGATCCCCGTCTCGATGGAGATTTCCACCACTCGCTGAGGATCAGCCTGCTGCAGCCTCTCGAGGATCGACTCGGCCATGGCACTGACATCCACACTTTCCAGGTGCATCTCGGTCCGAGTCAGACGCGAGAGTTTGAGAAGGTCATCGATCAGCAGGCCCATGCGATCCGCCGCACGCCGCACGCGCTGGAGATACCCGTGACTCGTCGGATCCAGGGAGGCACCCACTTGCTCTTCCAGGGCTTGGGCAAAACCGGAAATGCCCCGCAGCGGAGCACGTAAGTCATGGGAGACGGAGTAACTGAATGCTTCCAACTCATGATTGGTCATGTCGAGTTGTTGGGCGCGTTCTTCCAAGGAACGATTGAGCTGCTGAATGGATTCTTGAACCAGTTTCTGCTCGGTGATGTCTCGGGCGATGGCGTAGATCAGGCCTTCTTCAGGGAAGGTTTTGCCTTTCCACCAGAGCCACTTCCACGTGCCATCCTTGCAGCGGTAACGGTTCTCGAAGTGCTCATTGCCACGGCCTTCATTGATCTGCCCGGTCTCAACCATCGTCGCCTCACGGTCATCGGGATGCACCAGCTCGAGGTAAGGACGGGACATCAACTCGGCGGTCGTGTAACCCAGCGTCTCGGTGAACGCCGGGTTGATCCGTTTGAAGTATCCATCCGTCCCCGCAATGCAAAGCATGTCCAAGGACAGGCTAAAAAACCGTTGTTTCTCCGCTTCCATCTGTTGCTTCAATTCATCGGCGCGATGCAAGGATCGTGCGCTGAACCAGGTGAGCACCGTCATCAGTGCGATGGTGATGATGGCAAACAGCGTGGCTCCCATTTCGGCGCTGAAGAGTCCCCGTCGCTCACCTTGCAGCAGCAACCAGCCGAGCAGGGACAGGCACAGCACCATGGAGGGAATGAAACGGCGTGCGAGCGCTCCGCCGGGACTGCGACTGAGCAGCAGGGATGTCAGGCCCGCCTCGCGTTTGGCAAAGAACAGGCCCACTGCCAGCACATGGAAGACCACCGCCGTGTTCAGCGCCATGGGGATGAAACCCAGGATGCCATACAGCCAGGGCACCTCGTAGGCATAACCCATCAAGGCCAATAGCGAGGCGAAGAGCAGGCCGAGCGCCAGCCATTCCGTCGGCCGATTGCCGCGTGCCGTGGTCAGTCTCAGGCAGAGTAGGGCACTCCCGAGCACGACAAAACACAGCGCTGTGTTTGGGGACATCCGGTTGGGATAGCCCTCGTTGTGCTGTGCCAGTTTGTCAGCGAACAGCACCTGATCCAGATTCCAGGTCCAATCCCAGGCGTAGCCGATCAGCCTCAACAGGCCGAACGTGAGGACCAGGAACGCTAAGCCCAGTGCCCAGCGATGTTTGAGAGGCGTGGGTTTCCAGCTTTCCAACCCCAGCGTTGTCCCCGCCAGGATGAAGGTAACCGCCGTCAACGGATTCATGGGGATCAACCCCGGGAAGACCTGGATCAAGGCCCGCAGATCCAGCGCCCAACCGATCAGCACAGACAGCCCGACCCCCATAGATACAACGCTCGCCATGAATGGTAAGGCGGGAGCAAGACTGCGTAAAGATCTGGGGATCTCTTTCCACATGCGGAGTGTTTAGCTGATGGAGGCGAGGAGAGTCATGCAGAGGGAATGTCTCATCGTGAAGATCCGAGGTGGCTTGAATGAATTAGGGAGTATTTCAAAGAAATTGCGGTAGGTGCACGGTGCTTGCAATCTTCGATTCGGTTAATCTTCATGATAAAGGAAAATTTTAGCGTCGCTCAAGCGATCGGCTGCCTCGGCGGTTCCCAGTCGAGAATTGCTTTCGTGGAACTGACACGCCGCGACGGCCCGGGAGGGCAAATTCTCGCTGGAGAATGGGATCAGCATCAAAAAGAGCTTGGGTCAGCAACGATTCATGCCCTGACAACGCGAAGCGTCCTGGAGTGCTCCAGTTCTCTGGAGCTTTCGCAGGCCGAGAGACGCCCGAAAGCACTGGAGTCCCCGCACACTCCAGGACTCCTGCTCTAAGACCCAAGGCCATTGCGACGTCCGACCGAGCCATTGCGACGTCCGACTGTCTCATTACGATGTCCGACTGTCTCATTACGATGTCCGACTGTCTCATTACGATGTCCGACCGTCTCATTACGATGTCCGACCGTCTCATTACGATGTCCGACCGTCTCATTACGGTGTCCGACCGTCTCATTACGGTGTCCGACCGTCTCATTACGGTGTCCGACCGTCT
>JAIXVB010000072.1 GCA_027483245.1 Verrucomicrobiaceae bacterium
CACCGGCGT
The DNA here is from genome assembly GCA_027483245.1 of Verrucomicrobiaceae bacterium. Taxonomy (GTDB): domain Bacteria; phylum Verrucomicrobiota; class Verrucomicrobiia; order Verrucomicrobiales; family Verrucomicrobiaceae; genus Prosthecobacter. The sequence continues at coordinate 10 of JAIXVB010000072.1, forward strand.
GTGCTGCGAGGACCGTTAAAATGTCGAGTCGCTGGAAGATTGCAAGGCTTTTGGCGGACCAAGTATTTCTCGGAGCATAAAAGCCTGCCGCAGACTGGAAGCATTCAGCAACAAACCCGCCAATCCATGGACATCTGCCTGGGCGGGAGAGGCTCCAGGAATGGCTTTTTTCGGCGCGCTGGCAAGAGGCGCAGCCATCTGGGATGACGCGGGAAAAGGCACGTCCCGCACGACGGGTGGAGGTGCGGGCGGATGAAGCTCTGCACGAACGGTATGGGGCCGCGGTCGCTGGGGCTTTTCTTGGGCTTTGGGAGCCGGGGCCGGAGTCGGCTTCTCGACGACATCACGGACTTTTTTAAAGAGGTCGCGATAATCTTGCCAAGGATCCCCGCCAAAGGGCGGAACCGGTGGCGGTGTGGTGGGCCTTGATTCGGCAGGCTGTGTCTGCTTCCGCCAGGCTTCTTCACGGAGTTGTTTTTCCTCAGGGCTCAGCTCACGTTCGCTGTTTTGTTTGCCCTGCTGGAGGAGACCCCAGAGCCACTGGAAAAATCCGCCGACCATCGCAATGACGATGATGACGATCTGGAGCAGATCAATTTCAGCGAGGATCATGGCCTGAGTATGGGACTCGAATACCAGAGATCAACTCAGCAGTACCTGTGAAATCAGTCCACTTTGCCGAGACCGGCTTCGGGATCTGGCTCCAGGAATCCGAGTTCGACAAAGAATTCATCCATGGCCATCAGCGTGGCTTCATACATCTCGAAAGAGAGATTGAAGTTAAAGAAGCCGTGACCCTGACCTTCGAATTCGATGAGGCGGCAGAAGTTTTTCTTCTTCGAGCACTTCTTGGCAAATTCATAACTGCCACCAAACGGCACCACGCGGTCTGCGGTGCCGTGCATGATGAGCATCGGGGGCAATCCGGCGCGGATGGCACGGATCAAATTGGCATCTTTAGCGACGCCAGCGTCGGGGAACCGTTCGAGCCCAAAGCCCTTTTTGGAGGTGTCTAGGACAGGATTAAAAAGCACGAGGGCATTCGGCGCAGGGCTGCTGTCGAGAATGTCAGCCGGATCATCAAAACCGCTGAGCATGGCGGCGGAGGTCATGGCATGGGCACCGCCACTGCCGCCGACTCCGACGATCTTTCCTGGGTTGATGCCGAGCTCGACAGCATTCAGGCGAATCCAACGCATGGCTGAGCGCGCATCGGCGATGGCTTCGAGCGGGCCGCCTTTGTTGCGATTGGTAATGCGATAGTCAAAGGCCATTGTCATCATGCCACGCGAGGCAAAGTAAACGCAATGCGGGGCGAACTGGGCCACCTGTCCATTGTCCCAACCACTGCTGAAAAAGAACGCTGCGACTGATTTCGGATAGGGGGGGGCTTTGTCAGCCTCGGGTTCCCAGATGTAAACAGGCAGGTGAATGTCCCCGACCGTTTTATAGATCTCTTCGCGAGCTGTCTTCAACAGCTCCCGATTCCGGTCGAGCGGGAGTGTGCGATGATGACCTTCTCCAAGAGATTCCATGAGTGAGTGTGGCAGAAACGTGACTTTTGCGAAAATGATCGGAACGGCAACATCTTTTCCTGGCAGAACTGAGTGCGAGGGATGTAGTCATGGAGCAATCTTGGCAAATACCCAACCCTCTTTCTCCAGTGAACACATTTCTTTTTCGTTTTTTATTTGGTTGCACCCTGATTGCCGTTGCCATTTCAGCCCCGGCGCAGGAGACCGAGCTGCGGGGTGAACTGGAGAGAGCCTATCAAAATTGGCGTCGTGCGGTGATCGCCAAGGACGCGCGAGGATGGGCAACTTCGATCACGATGTATCGTCAGGTGGTCACGAGAAATCTCATGGTCAGCCAACGCCAGCCCTTTCCCCAGGCTGTTTTCGAGGTACCGATTGACCCACCCGACATCGTCAGCCTGAAGTTGCTTGAAGCCCAGGCGGTGGGAGACACGGCGCACCTGCTCTACTTTGGCAAAGTGAATCTCGGAGGTGAACCCGCAGACATCCCCGACAATGTACTGATGCTCAAATTCTTTCGCGAGAAGGGCTTGTGGAAATTTGACAGCAGCAAGGTGCTCCGGCTCACGGAAGAACCTGAGCTCAAGAAACAATTGCAGAGCGGGGGAACCCCAGAGTTTCTCGATTACCCTGACTTCACCCCTCCCGGCACTCCGCCTGCCGTGCCGCCCCTTTGTGACAAGCCTGAAAACATGGCGGGCTGCACGCTACAGTCCTTTGGTTATTCAACGCGGATGAAACTCAATGGCTTCAGCTATGGCACGATGGAAGACCGAGGTGACAAACTCTTTGTCATCGGCGGACTGAAAAACGGGCTCAATGAACTCACGCTCGAAGTGAAACCCACGGACATCCCGAAAGGTGAAGAGCGCCTGCTTCAGGTGGATCTGTTTGTCTCCACGGGCCAACCGGGCAAACCAAGCGTGCGGGTCTATCACTATGAGAGCAAGGACCCCACTCTCACAGGCGTGATCAAACTTCCCGTCGTCATCGATGCGGAGATCCTCGTCAAAGGTCGCTAAAACCACCTTCTCATGGCCAGCTCAGACATTTCACAGGCTCCACTGGGCGTCTTCGACTCCGGCGTCGGAGGGCTCACCGTCGTTCGGGCCTTGCGCGAGTTATTGCCCCATGAGTCCATCATTTATCTCGGTGATACGGCGCGGGTGCCCTATGGATCGAAGAGTCCAGATACGATTCGACGCTTCTCCATGGAGGACACTCAATTCCTCGTCAGTCATGGTGTGAAAGCTGTCATTGTGGCCTGCAACACCGCGACGGCGCACGCGCTGCCTCAACTGCAGAGCACTTTCCGCGTGCCAGTGATCGGTGTGCTGGAGCCTGGAGTCGAGGCGACTTTGGCCGACGATCATTGCGAGCGGGTTGGGATCATCGGCACCGCTGGCACCATTCGCAGCAGCGCCTATCAGTATGCCCTTGCCATGCGCAAACCGGACCTCCAGATCCATGCCATCGCCACCCCCTTGCTCGTGCCCTTTGTTGAAGAAGGATGGACCGATCATCCGGCGCTGAAATCCGTGTTGCGGGAGTATCTGAAACCCCTGCTCGACAAAGGCATGGACACCCTCGTGCTCGGCTGCACCCATTACCCGCTGCTGATTCCGGTGCTCAAACGCCTGCTCGGTCCCAAGGTGCGCCTTGTTGATAGCGCCAGCACTTGTGCGGCCCACACTCAGCGACTGCTGGAGGAGCGACAATTGCTGCGCACGGCCAAGACCAAACCGACCTTGGAAATCTACCTCACCGATCTCTCCGAACAGGCCGAGGCCCTGGCGAAACGCTTCCTTGGCACGGAGTTTGGCAAGGTCAAAAAAGCCACGCTTTAACCTCTCATGTCTCAGCCGCAACCCCAGCCCATCGACCCCAGCGAGTTGCCCATGTTGGCCCTGCAAACTCTACGTTTGGCCAAGTTTCCCGTGCTCGCCACGCTAGAGGGGGATCAACCTCGCGTCCGGCCTGTTTCACCGGTGCGCACTGAGGGTTTCGTCATCTATGTGGCCAATTTACGCCGCTACGGCAAGACGGCGGAACTGGCGGCCAATCCGAAGGCTGAGCTGTGCTACACCGATGAAGATCACAACCAAGTCCGCATCACCGCAACGGCCGAGCTGCTGACTGACCGCTCGATCCGAGAGGAAATCTGGGCGGCCAATCCCCTGTTGCGCGCTTACCTGCGCGACATCGACAATCCAGAGCTCATCATCTACCGCTTCGTGCCGAATCGCGTTCGTTACATGAAGGAATGGGCGCTTGAGTATCACGAAGTTCCGTTTTGAAGATTCGAACTCGAAAGAGAAATCGAGATTAAGACCCAGGTTTGAACGCACGTGAAAATCTTAATTTTAACTCAAAGAATTGTGAAGATAACGATATTGTTTCATTGACCTATCTTTACTTTCCCTCATGATCGGGCGATCCATGTTGGACGCACAAAGATACAAACACGCCATTCTTCGTGAGGAGATCCACTTCACGAGGAAGCTGCTGATCGGTCACATTACCGTCGGTCTGTGTGTGATCGCCCTTCTCGCAGGCCATGGCGTGATGTTGTGGGCTCTTGCCGCGGCGATTTGGTATCTGATTTCGCTGCTTCCCTTGGCAGGCATGATGTCCGCCACGGAGGTTTGCCGTTATTTGCTCGGTCTGCTTTTCCTTCTGTTTAGCGCTACGGGGGTGTTTTTCCTGGCGCAAATCGTGCCGGAATTGAACCTCAATGATCCACCGCTTCTGCCAGCGGGGTTTTTACCATTCTGGTTGGGAACGCTGAATCTGCTCTACGCCATCGCAGGGGTCTGCCTGATGGTGAATCGCAAGGTTCGCAAGGCTGCCACGATCGGCTTCACGCTTTGGTGATCAGCGGCGGGCAAACCAAGCAAGGAATTCACGATTCCCATCGGTGCCCTGAATGCCGGACTCGACCAGCCCGCGCCATTCCAGTTCAGGCTGATTTTCAATGAAACTCTGGATGCGCTGACAGGCCTTCAGATGCAACTCGGGCTCGCGGACGATGCCGCCTTTCCCCACTTCCTCCCGACTCAGTTCGAACTGTGGTTTCACCAGCACGACTGCCTGACCGCCTGATTTTAACACGCTGAGCGCTCCCGGCAGCACCAGTGTGAGGGAAATGAAGGAGACATCCGCCACGATCATGTCCACAGTTTCGGGAACATCGGTCGGCTGAAGATGGCGGACATTGAAGTTCTCGCGACAAACGACACGCGGGTCATTGCGCAGTTTCCAGACCATCTGATTGGTGCCGACATCGAAGGCATACACCTTCACGGCTCCACGCTGCAGCAGGCAATCCGTGAAACCACCCGTGGAGGCCCCCACATCCATGGCCACCTGACCCGTGACATCGACCCCAAAGTGCTCCAAGGCACCTTCGAGCTTCAGGCCTCCGCGACTGACGAAACGCGGCGGCTGTTTGACCTTCAGGATGGCATCTTGGCGGACCAGCCAGCCGGGCTTGGTGATCACGGCATCTCCCACCATGACCTCTCCGGCCATGATCAGACGCTTTGCCTGCTCACGAGAGGGGCTCAGGCCACGCTCCGTCAGCATGAGATCGAGTCGAAGACGAGCCATCAGCGTCCGACGGGGGCGATGATTTCATCTCCGGGCTCGATGCTGACGCCCGTGGGGATGGAAGCGAGGTCGAGATCCGCCACCGCCTCACTTTCTTCGATGGATTCCGTGACTGTCACCTTTGCCAAAACAGCGCCAGCGCGGCGAATGTCGAATTTTTGCCCCTTCTTCAGGCCCGCTTTCGATCCAGCATCCAGAACCACAAAACCCTGCTCTTTCACCACCGTTTTCACTTTCGCCACCGGCTGGGAAGCAAGCACCTGCTTTTGCAACGGTGTCAGTGTGTTCGTCGAGACGCCCTGAGACTCCGCCGCGATCACCGTTTTCGGCACGGTCAACCCCCCGCCGGGAAGAGAAAGGGTGCCCGCCATGCCCTCAGGAGCTGACAGGGGTGTCGTGGGGGCCTGGGCCGCGATCGTGCCGACGGCGGGTGGGGGGGAGATGGAGACGGGCGGTGCCGTGGGCAGCGGCATCATCGCACTCGGGGCCGGGCTCGCCATGTCCTGCGCGGCCTGTTGTTTTTTCACAAATTCCAGCTCCACCTTGGCTCCACGGGCAGCTTCCTGGCCTTCCCAGGCGAGGTAACCAGTGATGGCCAAGAGGATGAGAGTCAGGGCAAAAGCAAA
>JAIXVB010000115.1 GCA_027483245.1 Verrucomicrobiaceae bacterium
CCATCGCTGACCCGGCAGGTGTAGCTGCCAGCCTGCGGCACATCCGCCCAGATCGTCAGGTTGGCGGTGCGGGCTCCTTGGAAGTGAAGTCCATCCGAGATCTCGACTCCTTCTTTCAACCATTGATACGACAGCGTGCTGCCAGCTTCAGCTACCACCTGCATCGTCACACGCTGCCCCGCCTTGACTGCTTGCCCTGTCGGATGCCCGGTGATTTCCAACGTCGAAGGCCAACTTCCTGATTGCACTTCGAAAGTCCCCTCGGCCTTCAAACTTTGATAAACACCAGCGCCTTCGATCACACCGCCCGCTGCGCTTCCATTCGTATCCACACGCCCATAAATGACCGTCGTCGCTGTGTCCACGGTGCAATAGGGCGGGAAATCCAGCGATTCAAACACCGGCGCAACCCAGGCTCCTTGACCACTGGCAGGCCCTGTAAAAAGCACCAACTCACCGGCAGAGGAGCCAAACTTGGTTTTGTCATTGTAACCCCAGATGTAGAGCTGCTTGCCATTGGTCTGAGCAGACGGCACACGACCCAGGCCCCCGAAAGAATGCGGAACATCTTCTTCCGCCGTGTCTTCGCCGAGCTTGATCCAATGCGCCGACCATTCCGACATGTTGTCCACCGTTGGTTGCCAATTGGCCCCCGTGCTCGCATCGAGAAAAACACCAAGCTCCCACTTAAAACCAGAAACGCCCGCAGGCATCGTCGTGGCGCGGCTCGTGAAGAGTTGGCTTGTCATGGCATCGGTCGAAGCCCAGACAATTGTCTGAGCTCCGACCTGCCCAACCGCACACACGAGAGCAAAAAACAGAAGGTAAAAGGGACGTTTCATGAATCGAAAGGGTTCTTGAAGTGACCGCTCCTCAGAGAAAATCACGGGGGTGGAACGGGGAGAAACCTCACAGCTACAGGCTGGTGATGTCTCTCCCCTGCCCACTTGCCTTCCTCCGGTTCACCACCGGAGGAAGGCTTGCTGCTGACGGACTGCCACACGCTATGAAAAAAGGCATCCTCTTCAGCAACAGGGGTTGGGGCATCAGGCCGTGAGGCGACTCACGCTGCGGCGTGAACGGCGCAGCAGGCTGACGATGCCGACACTGGCAATCAGGAGGGCACCCGAAGGCTCTGGCACCGGAGCAATGCCACCCAACTGCATCTCATACAGCGCCGGTGAATTGGCCAGGGTCCCACCACCGGTCAGGACATTGCCGGCACCATAATAGTCGGTGTTCGCCGAACCAAAGATGACCGTGTCCATCTCGTCGATGTAATAAAACCTCGGCATCTCCGTGCCACCATAAGGCATCATTTCCCAGGTCGTCGAAGTTCCCAGAAAAGCCTGACCTCCTGCCTGCCCGAGAAATCCGTTCGCATCATAAACGAAGATGTAAGGCGACAGACCATTTGAGGCCGCTGAGGTGACCAGATTTTCACCCCCGAAGGAGTAATCGGGCACATCGATCAGAAACGAAGTCGCAGGGGTGGACAACGAATTCCAGTTGGTGTTCCAGCTGGCAATGTTAGCTGCGGTGGGTGTGAAGCCCGCCGTGAAATAACCGACATCAAATTTGTAGCCAGAACCCGATCCACCAGGAATCGCGGTTCCAGTGCTTGTGAAGTAGGCGGTCTCAGGTGCTGCAAAGACGGAACCTCCCCAGAAAAACTGGTTACTTTCGACCTGAGCCGAGGCTTGAGGGGCCACCCAACCTACCAAGAGGAAGACCGTGGCCATGAGGCATGTTTGAATGAGTTTCATAGGATGTGGATGTTTTATCGTTGTTGTTTTTGGCGTTGTTGTGGGGGGGGGTGGTTTGCAGGGTTGGTTATTTTTCACTTCGTCTTGTTGTCGTCGGGTCGCGTTGAGGGACCGGAAATCCTTGAGGGAAAACCCAGGGGAGGCAGGACCTCCCCTGGGTGTTGGAGGCTTACAGATCAGGGCGTCCAGGGACGAGGCATGACCAGATTGAGAACAGGCGAGTTGGTCGCACGCTTGATGAACTGACCGCGTCCTGCTGGCAGGAACAGGGTGGCATTCAGATCCGTCGAGGAACCAATCGTTCTCCACTTGTTGGTCGGGATACTGGAGAACCAATACACTTCATGACCCGCAGCGTTGAGCGTGGCATCACTTGCGAATCTCAGGATCTGATTGGCTGAGGTTGCTGAGATGCCGGAGACAAATCCATTCGCCACCGTGTAGCCACGGCTGTTTGGACTGTCGCTCAGCGGATAACCACCGGTTGTCATCTGAGTGCCTGTTCCGAGGACGACTCGGAAACTGTTGGCACGGACTTCACCCAGATGAGTCACCGTATCGACGTCCACCGAGTTGAAGTGGCGGACAAGGGCGGCTGTCCCTGGAGCAACCACCAGGCCATCAAAGACCGTCGCATTGCTTGGCAGCTTCCAGGCTCCCCCGATCAGAGCGTGGTAATAGACGGTCCAAGAGCTTCCGTTGAAGAACTGCACTTGGTCGGCTGAAGACAGCGACGCAGCGGATCTGAACAACGATTTCGGAGCCAGATCCACCAGGGTCACGTGCTCTCTCAGGATGAAGGAAGCACCCGCCAATCCTGCAGGCAGGGTCGGAGACGTGTTGTTCACGCTGCTCAGGTTCAGACCAATGGCCTGTGCCGTCGTCGTCGCGTAGTTCACGTCGATTCGATGTCCTTCACTCACCCCACTGGTGATTTCCACATAGTAGGACTTCGTGGAGACCAGAGTGGACAGCACCGACCGAGCTTCGGTGACAGGCACATTCAAGGTGCTGCCGCTCGCACTGAGGATCGTGCCTGAGTAAGCAGGCTTCTTCACCAAGTTGTGCGCCAAGGTCTGGAAGCTGCCCTGAACAGGCGTGCTCTGCCAACCGACCACCCAGGTGTAGTGGGTGACCGCGGGAGAGACCAGTTCGAACACGAGGCGGGCAAAACCGGTGCTGCCACTGGTTCCAAGTCCAACCCATTTCAGCGTCTCGGTGCCATTGCCGTTGTTGGTCACGGTTGGAACCGTGAGGACATCCGTCCACGAGGTCAGGTTCGAGCTGGTTTGCAGCGTGTATACGACATCCGAACGTCCCCCTGCTGGGCGTGTGTAAGAGACATCGATTCCATTGCTGCCATTCAGCTCAGTTTGCAGACCCAGGTTATTGGAGACCACCGCTCCGCCTGTTCCCAGGACCACAGGGACCCCCGTGTTCGGGTCACCAGCCAACGCATACTCCATCAAGTCCGTTAACCGGTCACCGTCAACGTTGCTGGTTGGGCTTGCGCCTGCTCCAGTCGTCGTTTGCTTCCAGAGGCTGTAGCCCGTGCCAGCAGGTCCCACCGGTGTTGGATCGACTCCATCCAGGATACCGTCATTGTCATCGTCGGTATCCGTGGTGTTCGGGATGCCGTCACCATCGGTGTCAGGATCGACGTCATTGGAGATGCCATCCCCATCAATGTCTGCATCCTGATCGTTCGGCAGCGTGTCACCGTCCAGGTCCGTCACCGAGCCAGGGCCCGATGGGGTCGTGTCGGTGCTGTCTGGCGTGCCGTCGTTGTCATCGTCCGTGTCGGTGCTGTTCGGGATGCCGTCGCCGTCGATGTCAGGGTCGTTCACATTGACAATGCCGTCGCCATCCATGTCAGCGTCCGTGGTGTTCGGGATCGTGTCTCCGTCGAAGTCCGTCTGCGAGCCGGTGCCTGTTGGGGTCGTGTCGCTGCCATCCGGCGTGCCATCGTTGTCATCGTCAGTATCCGTGGTGTTGGGGGTGCCGTCACCATCGGTGTCATTGTCATGGATGTTCAAGATGCCGTCGCCATCGATGTCGAGGTCGGTGCCGTTCGGGATCGTGTCACCATCAATATCCGTCACCGAGCCAGGGCCCGATGGGGTGGTGTCGGTGCCGTCTGGCGTGCCGTCGTTGTCATCGTCGGTGTCCGTGCTGTTCGGGATGCCGTCGCCGTCGATGTCAGGGTCGTTCACATTGACAATGCCGTCGCCATCCATGTCAGCGTCCGTGCTGTTCGGGATCGTGTCAGCGTCGAAGTCCGTCAGCGAGCCAAGGCCCGTTGGGGTCGTGTCAGTGCCATCCAGAGTGCCATCGTTGTCATCATCCGTGTCGGTGGTGTTCGGCAGGCCGTCTCCATCGACATCGCTGTCGTGGATGTTCAAGATGCCGTCACCATCGATGTCGAGGTCGGTGGTGTTCGGGATCGTGTCACCATCGATGTCCGTGACGCTGCCAACACCTTGGGGCGTTGAGTCAAAGGCATCCAGCGTGCCATCACCGTCGTCATCGTCATCGATGCTGTTCGGGATGCCGTCACCATCCACGTCTGTGTCGTGGACGTTCAAGATACCGTCGCCGTCAACGTCGAGGTCGGTGGCATTCGGGATCGTGTCCGCATCGAGGTCTGTCACCGTGCCCACACCTTGGGGCATTGTGTCGAAGCCATCCAGCGTGCCATCACCATCGTCGTCAGCATCGCTGCTGTTCGGGATGCCATCACCATCCACATCACCTGTCGGTCCACTTTCGTGGTAGTTGACGATACCATCACCGTCCACGTCAGGATCGGTGCTGTTCGGGATCGTGTCACCGTCCAGGTCCGTCAAGGTGCCTGGGCCTGATGGGGTCGTGTCGGTGCCATCCAGAGTGCCATCGTTGTCATCGTCGGTGTCCGTGCTGTTCGGGATGCCGTCGCCATCGATGTCAGGGTCGTTCACATTGACAATGCCGTCGCCATCCATGTCAGCGTCCGTGCTGTTCGGGATCGTGTCAGCGTCGAAGTCCGTCAGCGAGCCAGGGCCCGTTGGGGTCGTGTCGGTGCCGTCTGGCGTGCCATCGTTATCATCATCCGTGTCGGTGGTGTTCGGCAGGCCGTCTCCATCGACATCGCTGTCGTGGATGTTCAAGATGCCGTCGCCATCGATGTCGAGGTCGGTGCCGTTCGGGA
>JAIXVB010000158.1 GCA_027483245.1 Verrucomicrobiaceae bacterium
GGTGCCCAAACTGCACCGGCCAAAAGCCAGAACAGCAGGAGACAGAATCCGGCCATCAACCACCGCTTGCGAGTCATTCGGATGGCATTCGTAGCAGGTCAGCAGACGGAGGCAATCACGCAATCCATCCGACCTCAACTCATGCGTGAGGCTGCACGTTCGGCACCGCCGGTCCCATGGCCTGAGCAAAACGCGTTTTTGAACGCAGCAGCAGGGTTCCGAGGCAGAGATCGGCAAGAGGGAAGACCACGTTGAAATTCTTGTGCATGTATCGGTGATGCAGAAGATGATGACCGTTCAGGCGGCGATAAATCCAGGATTGCTCCAAACGGCGTGCTTTCGGCAGATGCATGCACCAGTGAATGCGCTCATAGAGAATGTAATAGCAGGTCATGCCAAAGGCAGCGCCTGAAACCAGTCCCCACTCACCGAGAGCCCAGGAAATCAGCGCAAAAGGCAGGCTGCTGAGCAGAATCAGAACCGGACCGTTCCACCAGGCCATGGGAATCGTCTCTTTGTCCTTCGGATCGATCAAATGATACGTGTGGTCAGCTTTGAAGACCTGATGATGCACCACGGCGTGGGCGCGAAAGGCGTATTTGAAGGCTCCGAGAGGGCGATGCATCAAAAACTTGTGCACCGACCATTCGAAGAAGGATGCGTAAATAACAGCGATGACGGAGCCAGCAAGGGCCCAAATCCAGAATGATTCCATGTTTGATAAGGTTGGCGCGTGGGTTGTAGGGCAGCCTGAAGCAGAGTCAAACTGCATTTCAGTCACCAATAGCGTCCAATCATCTACGTCCGTTTGAAAGTCAGCAGTTCAATAAAGTTTAGATATATTTAAAACTTGCCATTTTCGATATAAACCATAATTTCCATGCATATAAACTGCTCTCCACAACCGTCATGATGCCTCTCCTCCAGCAAATCCTCACCGAAGCGGGCTGTGCCGACCGCGAGGATGTGGTGCAGGCCGTGGACGAGGCGTGCTACAACCAGATTTCCTTTGTCGAGCCAGTCCTGGATTGCGAAGGCGTGCGTGAACGCGAGTTTTTGATGGCTCTGGCGGCCACCCTGAACCTGCCCTGGTGGGAAGGCGGCACGGACAAACCCATCGAGCCTGCCCTGCGCAAACATCTGCCCGCTGAGATTGCGCTGCGTCATCGGGTGCTGCCTGTCGCCTTTGAAACAGGCGTCGAAAATGAGCCTGACACCCTGCATTTGGCCACCTTTGACCCGCTGAGTCTGGTGACACATCAGCGCATTGCCTCGACGATTTTGCACCCCGTGGTCTGGCATGTGGGGCAGCGCACTCGAGTGGTCGAGGGCATCCAACGGCTTTACGGTCTGGGGGCGGATACCTTTGAGAAGATTCTCCGCGGCCGCGCCGACTGGGCCAGTGAGGAACTGGGCGATGAAATCACCGTGCTGGATGAACCCGAAAACGAAGAGGCCAGTGTGGTGCGTTTTGTGAATCAAATCATCCGCCGTGGCCTGGAGCAGCGCGCGACGGACATTCACGTGGAACCGCAGCAGGATCGCCTGCGCATTCGCTACCGCATTGACGGACGACTCGAAGAACTGGCGGTGCCGGAGAACATCAAGAGCCTGCAAGCCAGTGTGATCGCGCGATTGAAAATCATGGCGCGACTCGACATCGCTGAAAAACGCCTGCCACAAGATGGACGCATCAATTTGGAAATGGAAGGCCTGCCCATCGATGTGCGCGTGGCCACCATCCCCTCGGTCGAAGGCGAATCGATCAGCCTGCGTCTGCTCTCTCAGCAGGCGATGACGCTGGATCGTCTGGGGCTGACGGACACGATGCGCCCTGTGATTGAGGAACTCTTGAAGCTGCCCAACGGCATCATCTTGATCACCGGTCCCACCGGCAGTGGCAAAAGCACCACGCTTTATGCCTTCCTGAGTGAGATGAATCAAACCCATCGGCGAATCGTGACCATCGAAGACCCGGTGGAATACAAGATGCCTGGCATGGTGCAAATCGCGGTGAAACCCGAGATCGGCCTGACCTTTGCCACAGGCCTGCGCAGCATCCTGCGCGGTGATCCCAACGTGGTCATGGTCGGAGAAATGCGTGACCTGGAGACGACCGAGATCGCCATTCGCGCGGCCCTCACCGGCCACTTGGTCTTCAGCACGCTGCACACCAATGACGCCATCGGTGGCATCACGCGACTGGTGGACATGGGCGTGGAACCTTTCTTGGTCTCGAGTGCCGTGCGCGCCTTCTTTGCACAGCGTTTGGTGCGAAAACTCTGCCCACTCTGCAAGCAACCCGCTGAGTTCGAACGCGATTACCTCAAGAGCATCGATTTCCCATCTCATGTCTCAGGCAAGATCATGCGAGCTGTGGGTTGTGAGGCCTGCCGCGGCAGTGGCTATCAAGGTCGCGTGAGCATTTATGAAGTGATCCTGCTCACTCATGCCCTTCAGCACTTGATCAACAGCCGCGCCCACCCCGCTGAATTTCAAAAACAAGCTCTGCGCGACGGTTACGTCCCCATGCGCGGCTACGGCTTTCAAAAGGTCCTCGCCGGAGAAACCACCATTGAAGAAGTCCTCAGCGTCACGGCCATGGAGCGAACCGTCGATCCCGTGACGCGAACCAGCCCATCACCACTTCTGCAAGCCGCCTGATCCACACCCTTCCTCACTCCGCATTCTGCATTCCGCATTCCCTCATGCCCACCTTCTCCTACAGCGCTCACAGCCCTTCCGGTGTCATCACCGGCGAGCTCGCGGCTGTGGATCGGTCAGAGGCGATGGCCTTGCTGGGGAAAAAGCGACTGCAACCTTTCAAGCTGGAACAAAGTGGTGCCGGGGCCATCGCCGCCGTGAAGGAAGCCAAAACGGCCGCCGCTTCGGCACACTCCGGGCCGATCAAACTCAAGCTCGCTCAGGTCGTGATGTTCACCGAGGAACTGGCCGATTTGATCGCCGCCGGCATTCAACTCGAACCCGCGCTGGCCACGATGGAGCGTCGTCGTGAACTCTCAGGGATCAAGACCCTGGCCACGGTTCTGCGCTCAAAGGTCCGCGATGGCATGCCCTTTTCAAAAGCCATCGCCACGACCAGTCCCAGCTTTGGCAATCTGTTCTGCGCACTCGTCAGCGCAGGTGAAGCCAGCGGCTCGATGTCGAACATCCTGCGTCGTCAGGCCGAGTATCTGCGCGCGCTCCAAGCCCTGCGCAGCAAGGTGGCCTTTGCGCTCATCTATCCTTCCTTCCTCATGGTCGCAGCCGTCTCCGTGACGTTGCTATTTGTGGTTTATCTGATTCCCAAGCTCACGGAGCTGCTCGATTCCACCGGCGGATCCCTCCCACTCGGAGCCCAGATCATTTTGAAATTGAGTGAGCTCTTCAAGGCCACGTGGTGGATGATCGCCATGGCTGGTGCAGCGGTTTACATCCTGGTGAAAGCTTGGTTGAAGAAACCTGAATCGCAGATCCCCTGGGCCCGTTTCAAACTGCGCTTGCCGCTTTTTGGCAGCATCCTCAAATCACGTTTCTACGTGCAGTTTCTCGAGACCATGGCCAATCTCATCGGCAATGGCCTGCCCATGGTTCATGCGATGCAGCTCACGCATCAGGCCATCGAAAACCCCTTTTATCAACGCGAGTTCGAAGGCGTGATGCGTCATGTCGGTGAGGGGGTCAGCTTGTCACGCGCGCTCGATCGCAGTCAGCACTTCCCGCCCCTGCTCATGGACATCGTCAGTGTCGGCGAGCAAACAGGCGACCTCGCAGGAGCCTTGTCAAAAGCCGCCGAACGCTTCGATCGTGAGCTGAGCAAGAAGGTCGAAAAACTCAGCGCTCTCATTCAACCGGTCATCATCTGCGTCATGGCGGGCATGGTCGGCCTCATGGCCTATCTCATGGTCACCACGATCTTCCAGACCATCTCTGGCATGAACGGTCAGTGACTCATGATTCCCTTTCAAACTTCAAACACATCTCTCCTCCTATGAAGCTAACCCAACTCTCCTCTCACTCGAATCGTCGCCGTTCTGCGGGCTTCACGCTCATGGAAATGGTGCTCGTCATTGGCATCGCGGCCTTGCTCATCGGTGCGGGCATTGTCTCGCTCGTCGGTGTTTTGGACACGGGCAAAAAAACGCGGGTGCGCGGTGACCTCAACACCCTGAGTGCCGCGCTGCGGGCCTATGAAACCGACAACATGTTCCTGCCAAGCACCGAACAGGGCATCATGGCACTGATCGAAAAACCCTCCTCGCGCCCTGCTCCGACCAACTGGGCACCGAAGCTCAAGAAGATGATCCTTGATCCTTGGGGCAACCCTTATGGCTACCGCCGCCCAGGCCGTGACAAAGGCGGTTTTGATGTCTATTCCGCTGGGCCCGATGGCCAGGAAGGAACCGGAGATGACATCGGCAACTGGGACATGTGAAGCAGCGTCGCTCAGGACCCAGAACGAGATCTTCAATGACGAAACTCAAGACCATCACGACACGTGTGGCAGGCGAAGCGGGAAACCGCTCTCGCCGTTTCGTCGTTCAGGGTGGCTTCACACTGCTCGAAGTTTGTTTGGCCATGGCAGTGCTGATGCTCATTCTTGGAATCTCGGTGCTCGGCATCTCTGGGGTGCAAGCTGAGGCTTCCCTGAAAAAGATGGCCTCGAAAGCCGAAACCCTTGCCCGTGACTCGCTGCTGCAAGCGGTGATGGAACAACGCAGTGTGCAGGTGGACTTGGGCGCTTTCGCAGTCGGTGGTCGCTTGCAGGTGAAACGTTATGGCGACACACGATTTCGCGATCCGAAGCGCGGAGAAGTCTGGGAATTCAGCCGCACAGGTGTTTGTGAACCTTTGGAAGTGAAGGTGACCAACGAGGTCGGCACTTTTGAATTGGGCTTTGACCCACTGACGGGCTGCGCGCGTCGCAAAAGCATCTTGGTGAACTCATGAAGATCTTCTTCCATTCACGCAAAACGAGTTCTCCAACTTGTTCCCCCTCGAAAAACAAACCCGCAGGTTTGTTTGCTCGAAGCGGTTTTGCGTTGCTGGAGATCATCTTGGCACTGGGGCTTTTTTCACTGGTCGCAGTGGGCATGACACGAGCGCTGGACATGATCGCCCAGACTTCCAAACAAGCGCGCCAGGAAGCGCAAGTGCTGCGTGTGCTGGAGTCCGTGCTGGCCGAGGTGAGTCATCAGCCTCAGCTCAAACCGACCACGGTGAGCTTCCCCAAGACGGGCGATCACGTCGATGCCAGCGCGACCATTTCGAAGGTCAAACTGATCACCAAAGACAAGACAGAGCTGGACCGGATGTTTCTCGTTCGCGCTGAGGCTTGGATCGACGACGGACGCAAAAAGGTGCTGAAACGCAGCATGGAAACCTATGTTTATTCACCCACCAGCCCTTAACCGCAAACCTGCTCAGGGCTTTACCCTGCTGGAGGTCATCGTGGCGCTTGCCTTGATCGGCATCGTCATCGGTGGCGTGTATGGCATCGCCGATGGTGCGATCCGGCTGAGCACCTCCATGTCGAAAGCACGGATCATGGAAATGCGCGTGAGCAACTTCACCCGCACCTGGCGTGACTACTTGGAAAATCTGCCGCCCAACATTCGACTCACCGCAGGTTTGGAAAAAGGCGCACGCGGTTCTGCTGGCGCACTGTTGATTGAAGGCGGGCCTGCTCCCTTTGCCTGGGATCGCGGCGTGAAGCTCGCTGATGCCGTGGAGTTCGCTGTCGTGCGCGGCACTGAAAAGAAGGCGCTGACGCTCATGGTCAGGCATCTGAAGAAGCTGGAAAAGCCCACCTCCATGGATGCTTACCGCGTCATTGCCGAACTGCCCTTATTGGAGGATCTGAAGGAGTTCAAAGCGCAGTATTATGAGCCCAATGACAAACGCTGGTTCAGCAACTGGGACCCTGACAAACGTCCCCAGGCTCCGCTGTTCATGCGCCTCCAGTTCTCGTTTCAAACCGACCCTCGCGAGCATGAGTTCACTTTTTGGATCGCCAATGATCTAATGCCCCTCGCGGCCAGCACCCCTGCCCCAACGCCTGCTCCCATCGCGCCATGACGCACCTCCGCTCAACTCGATTCAATCAAGGCTCCGCGCTGGTCGCGGTGTTCTGGATGATCGCGGTCATGGGCATCGTCGTTTATGCCAGTGCCAAGGCGCTGGACTCCGACGCGCGTTACTCCCGGCAAATGCGCGGGCATACGTATGCCAAACGTTTGGCTCAGATGGGCTTGGAGATTGGTCGTCATCCAGGACTGCCAGCCCATGATCCGATGCTCTTTTACACCTCACCCGAAGGCGGCACTTACGAGGTGAAAATCGTCGCTGAAGAAGCGCGACTGAACATCAACACCCTGTTGCAGACGGATGACAAAGTGCTGCTGCGTCGCCTTTTGACCTCCTGGGGGTTCAAGCCTGAAGAAGCCGCCGCGTTGAACGATGCGCTGAAGGATTGGGTCGATGCGGATTCGAATCTGAGTTTGAATGGAGCCGAGAAGCGTGAGTATGAAAAGGCCGGTTATGATGGCATGCCCTTCAATCGGCCGTTCAAGGAAGTCGAAGAAATGCTGCTCGTGCGGGGCATGGATCAACTCAACACGCTGCAACCTGGTTGGCGCGAATGGTTCACGATCATGGGCGATGGGCGCGTGGATGTGAACGATGCCCGGCCAGAGCTGATCGCCCTGCTCGCGAATGTGCCGGTGAAGCGTGTGGCCCCGCTGATGACCTTGCGTGCAGGTCGTGACGGTGCCCGTGGCACTCAAGATGATGTGCGCCTTTCCAGTGCGGTGCAGGTGGCTCAATTGCTGGGCGTTTTTCAGCCGCAGACCGTGGAGTCTTTGACTCGCTGGGTCCAATTTGCCGGCCCGATCCGGCGCATCGAGAGCACCGGAAGTTTTGGCGATGTGCGTCGCCGGCTGGTGCTCATCCTGCAAGATCAACAAGCCATTTGGAGAGGAGAGGTGCCGCATCATGGCGAAGACTCGTAAACCATCAAACGAACTGCTATTACCCGCCGAGAGAGGTTGGGAGCGCTGGTCTGGCCACGAAGGTGAGCCAGGGGTTCTGGTCTCTGAAGGGGGTGAAAACGCGGGGGCGTTTGGCAAAGACGTGCAGCAGCGCGTGCTGGCTCTGCCCGCTTCTCACGCCTGGGTTTTGCCCGCTTGGCTCAATGGCGACTCCACCCACCTCGCCGACATGGCTGCGCTGCATCTGGAACGCCTCGGCGTGCGTGTGGCCGATGCAGCCCGTGAATTGCATGTCGCCCGCATCGCAGAACGTGAAGGCGCACATTTGACACGCATCATCGCGCTGAAAGATCAGGCCTCACCGCTGTCAGACTTTTCGCGTTTGCCAGATGAAGTGCTGCTCAATGCGCAGTGCTACCCGATCCCCGCGAACAGCATCGTTTTGTTTCGTGAACTCAGCCGACTCGTCGTGGCCATCACCCATGGCGATGCCCTGATCTATTGCAGCCCACTTTCGGCCACGCGGCTGGATGCCCAAGCGCTGGGAGAACTGAATCATCTCTGCGTGCAGCTCGGTTTCCAGGGCGTGCTCGGGCGCGTCGAAGGAATCGTGGTATGGATGGAAGAAGGGGATCTCGGACAGATCCAACTCATCACGGGTCTGCCCGCGAGTCGAGAAACCCGGCCAGCGCCCATCATGCCCCGTCGAGGTCAAAGCCCGCTGGTGCCGCTCGACATCCTGCAGGCGCGCGCTCAGCAGGTGAGCCGAACCAAAACACGCATGCTCGCACTGACGGTCGGCTTTGCCCTCGCCGCGGCTGTGGCAGTGATCGCAGCGCTGACTTCTTTGGCGGTTCAGGAACGCAACACCCTGCGTGAACGCGTTGCTGAATTGAGCCCCAAGTCATCTCGCGTATTGGATCAAAAGAAAAGCTGGCTGGAAGCTGCACCCGCAGTGGACCCCAGCACCTTTGCCATGCAGGCGCTGCTTCATGCGATGGAGCCTTCAGCCTCGGGTGAAGTCTCGATGACCCATTTTGAATGGACCCCAGAACGCCTGATTCTGCGTGGGCGCACGCCGACTCCGGCGCTGGCCTTGCAGTATGCCAATGAGATTACCGCCATTGAAGGCCTGGCTTATCTCACCTGGGATACGCCAGCACCGACCATCGCCAGCGATAACAGCGCCACTTTTGAACTGAAAGGAGCTCGCGAACCATGAAGCGCAGTGAACGCATTTTGTTAGGCATCTTCGCCGTCGTGTTTCTGGTCATCATTGGCGGGGGGCTGCTCACCTTCGGGGTGAACAATTACCGTGAGATCACCGAGGAAAACGAACGCCTCAGAGATCGCCTCATCGACATGAATCAGGCCATCGCTCAGGGCACAGAGTGGCAGCGTCGCAGTGAGTGGCTAGAATCCAATGCCCCCACCTTCCCTTCACGCCAAGATGCCTCCGCGAAGCTGCTCGACGCCATCCAAAAGGAAGCCGAAAAAGCAGTATTGACCATCAGTGGGCGTGAATTCTTGGAACCGCTAAAGCAACTGGGACCGGATGGTTTGCCTGCGGAAGAAGTGGCCGGTTACTTTGACCAAGCCACGGTGAAATTGACGATCAATGGAGCCAAGGAACAGGCGCTGTTCGCCTGGATGCACGCGCTCCAGCAACCGCAGTCGTTCCTGGGCGTCACGCGCTTTCAGATGAATCCGAGCGGTCAAAACAAAACGGTCAATCTCGAGGTCGAAGTGACTCAGTTTTATCGCGAAAAACCCGTCGCCAAACTCACTTCAGCGAAAGGACATCGGCCATGAAACAGAACCCCTTCGCCATTTCACTCTTCGTTTTCTTCGTCGTGGCCGCTTCAGGCTTCGGCCAAGACGCACCGGTGCCCTTTCCCGAATTGAAGCACTTTTCGCCGCTGTGGGAACGCTCCATCTTCACCACGCGTGACCTGCCCTCGCCAGATGCGCCGACGGGTCCCATCTTCACCGACTCGCTGTCGCTGGCAGGCGTCTATGAAGTGGATGGCGCGGTGGTAGCGGTGATCGTGGACAAAACCAATTCCCTCATCTCTGAAGCGCGCATTGGCAGCGAGAATGAAAACGGCATCAAGATCCGCAAGGTCACGCCTGGAGCCACGATGGACAAAACCCGGGTTCAACTGCAAAAGGGCGATCAAGCGGGCTGGATCAGCTTTAGCGATCTGCCGATGGGAGCTGCCCCTGCGCCAGCTTCAGAACCCGCGATTCAGACGCGCCCGGCCATTCCGCTGCCCAATGGCGTCAAATCCCCGCTCCTGCCACCACCGCCCGAATCCCCCGTGGCACCGGCCATTCCAAACGACGTGCCCCTGCCGCCGTCATAAAACTAGATTCCGTTTAACCTTTGTCGGTGATTGATTTTCAAGTTGCCAGCCTACGAGGCGGGTGTGAGTTTTATGGTCATGTCTGAACTCGTGGAGTTTCCCCCGCAAAACTGGATCGCTGCTCTTCAAGCGCTCTTTGCCTTATGCATCGGCCACGCGATCGCAGACTTCCCACTTCAGGGGGAATATTTGGCCACGGGCAAAAACCGCCGCTTCCTGATTCGCCTCCAAGATCCCTCTCGGCCCGTGCACATTTGGTTCGCCTGCATGAGTGCTCATTGCCTCATCCACGCGGGTTTTGTGTGGCTGATCACCGGTTCATCTCTGCTGGGTTTTGTCGAGTTCGTCATTCATTGGCTGATCGACACGGTTAAATGCGAAGGCAAAACGACTTTTAATCAGGATCAGGCTCTGCACATCATCTGCAAAATTGCTTACGTATCGGCAGCCATGGCAGGCTTTGTTGGCTGATTGACTCGAACGAATTGCGTTCGTAACCGCCAGATCTCAGGACAATTCTAGCCCAAAAGGAATCATTTTGAAAAGATTAGGGACTTTCACCTAATCCGAAAAAACTTTCACAAGAAAAGCATGATTCTTTGCATTCCGAAATATAAATTCTATAATTTATAGAAATATGGAACTCGGCACCCCAGCACTTGTTTATCTAGCAACGACACTCGCCATCGGTGGCGCGTGCCTGGGGTATTTGAAGAAGAAGTATCATACCACGGATCACCATCTGATGATTTTCGTGATGGTCGCTGCTTTGGGTTACATGGCTCCACTACACATTCAGCGCGCCTCCGATCACGCTCGTGAAAGATTGCAGCTCATTTGGGTAGGCGCTGCACGGGTATTCGCGCATTCGATTGAAAAGCTTCCTGAGCCTTTGAATAGGTTGGAAAAAGCCGCTCTCGATCCGGTCATTGCACGCTCTCGCCAACGTCTAGCTGGGGAATCTACAGATAGCCGAAGTGTTACGGTGGTGATTAAAAGTGCGGACGGGCACATGCGCCATGTGACTTCTGGCATTCACCAGTCGAATCAGGAAGCGCGTGTCACCAGCTCGTGTGAGACCATGATCAAGACGGCCTTTGATGGGCATGAGGCCTGGACGGTGGAGCGTGATCTTCAGGGAAAACCCTTTGCCGTGATCAGTCTGATCCCCCTGCGTGATGAACAAGATCTCGTCGAAGGCGTGTTGATGACGGAATTTTCTCCGCGCACCTGGCTCACGCAGCAGGCTCATGCCGAGTGGCGCGTGGCAGGTGAGTTCACGGGTGTGCTATGCATCTGCCTGTGTCTGGGCGGTATCTTGGTGGCCAATTCGGAAAATCGTCGGCGCCTGGAGATGGAAAAACTCACGCGCCCGCTGAAAGAACATCTGGAGAGCCTGGATGGCATGGTCAACGCTGTGCAGGGCGTCGTGTGGGAGCGGCCCGCCAACAATCATGTGTTCACGTATGTGAGCCAGCAGGCGGATGGTTATTTGGGCTATTCCAGTGAGCGCTGGACCGATGAAGAGGGATTCTTGGTCAAGGTGATCCACTCCGATGATCTCAGCCGAGTGCGCGAATCCTGGAAACAAGCCGCTGAGAGTTGCACAGACTATCACATCGAATATCGAGTGGTCTGCGGAGATGGCAGCACTGCTTTTGTGACCGAACATGGACAGGCGAGCAAGGCCACCATGCAGGGAGTCATCCTTCGCGGCATCCTCCTGAACATCACCTCGCAACGCCAGGCGGAAGCGGAGGTGCAGGACATGCACAAAATGATGATTGAAGCCTCCCGCCAGGGTGGCATGGCGGAGATCGCGACCGGGGTGCTGCACAATGTGGGCAACGTTTTGAACAGCCTAAACGTAGGGGCCAAACTGTTGGCTGAGCGACTCAAGAAGTCGCGCATGGACAAGCTCTGCCAAGCAACTCAGCTCTTGAAAGAGCACCTGCCTGAGAATCCAGAGTTCTTCACCCAAGACAAGCGCGGTCTGGCTCTGCCGGGTTATCTCGTCGAGCTCTCTGGTTATTTGCGCGATGAACAGAATCGCCTGAACGCCACGGTGAGCGACATGATTGAGCGGATCGAGCACATCCGTGACATGATCATGCTCCAGCAATCCCACAGTGCGGTGCGCACGCTCTGGGAACCACTGGACATGGCGACCATTATGGAAGAAGCGCTGCGGCTGGAAATGGACGTCCACATTGCCCATCAGCAGGTGCGTGTGGAGCGACAGTTTGCAGATTTACCACCGATCTATTCATCGCGGGGATTGCTTCTGCAAATCTTGGTCAATCTCTTCGCGAATGCCTGTCAGGCCATGGGTGATAAACCGGCTGAGGAACGGGTACTGACCCTGCGCATCCAGCCACACAGCGGAGATCGAGTGAAACTGGTCGTCGAAGACACAGGCTGTGGCATACAACCCCGCCATTTGACCAGCATCTTCACCCAAGGTTTCACCACCAAGAGTGACGGTCATGGCTTTGGCCTGCACCATGCTTGTCTCTTGGCTCAGGATCTTGGCGGCAGCTTGAAGGCTGAAAGTGATGGCCTGGGCAAAGGCGCACGATTCATCCTGGATCTGCCGACTCAGAAGAAGGGGCCCGCCACCGCGCCCCTTTCCCTCTCAGGTCCCCTTTCCGGCCCTCTCTCAGCGACACCTCCCCCCGCTCTGACTCTCCCTGCTAACACTCCCACCGTGAACCCATGAACCCGACCACATACACTCCTGATCTGTCCCACGATCTCGCAGCCCAAGACCCGCTGCATGTGAATCATCGACTCTTGATCGTGGACGACAATCCCACCATTCATGAGGACTTTCGCAAGATCCTATCGCCGACAGACTTCGGTGAAATGGACCTGAACATGATCGAGTCTGCCGTCTTTGGCGATGAGCAGACGACACGATCCATGCCGGAGTTTCAGCTCGCTTTCGCGGCTCAGGGAGAAGGCGCAGTTAAGCTGCTGGAGATGGGACTGCAGCAGGGACGGCCCTTCGCGCTGGCATTGGTGGATGTGCGGATGCCTCCAGGCATGGATGGCATTGAAACAATCAAATCTCTCTGGCGCATCCAGCCGGATCTCCAGGTCGCCATTTGCACCGCCTATGCCGACTACACCTGGGATGAAATCGTGGACCACCTCGGCATCTCCCATCGCTTGGTCATTTTGAAGAAGCCCTTCGACCCCATCGAGGTGATCCAGATCGCCAACGCTCTGACAACCAAATGGTCCTTTGAACGTGAAGTCGCTCTGCGCCAGCTGGGCCTGCAAACAAGGCTCTACGACAGCACGAAACGCATGGAAGACACTTGTGCACGTCTGCGTCAGGAGCACAGCGATCGTCTGCGTTTGGAAGAGAACCTTCGCCAGATGCAAAAGCTCGATTCCCTCGGCGGACTCGCAGCCGGTATCGCCCATGATTTTAACAATGTGCTGACGGTGATCCAGGGTCATCTGAGCATGAACCTGATGACTGGAGACCAGCCTCCTGGCATCGCGGAATCCATGGGTGAAGTTTTGCTGGCCGCGCGTCGCGCCGCCGATCTTACCCGTCAGCTCCTGCTCTTCAGCAGCCGGGATTACCAGCAGCCGCGCCCTCTTTGCCTGGAAGATGCCATCAACACGGAAGTCGAGATGCTCAAGCGCACGCTCGGCAATCACATCACCATCGA
>JAIXVB010000342.1 GCA_027483245.1 Verrucomicrobiaceae bacterium
AAATCTTGACCAAAGGCCATCGTCCCGGCGATGAGAATGAACAGTCGTGCCATGTTGGCGATCACCGCCAGTGGCAAGCCGCACAGGAAAAGGATGATTCGTCTTGGAACCGTGGGTTGGCGAAAATAGCCAAATAACGCGGCAACCATCAGCAAAGCAAAGAGAGAACGCATGCCACTGCAGGGGCCATCGACCTTCACGCTGAAAAGTGCCCCCACAGCTCTCTCCGCAGTGGGGGCAGAAATCAAGGAAGTGCCCTCTCTCCACGTTTCCAGACCAATGCCGTTCAGCACCCAAGAAACACTCTGAACCATGATCTCTCGCAAACGAAACGACACGGAGTCCTCCAGGAAAACCATCGGCCACATGAAAGCCAACAAGAGCCACGCGAAGAATAAGGCTCTCGCATAACCCCAGCCCAAGCACCACACCACAGCTCCAGCAAGGGAGAGCTGAATGGCAAAGGCCCCGAGATAGTAGTTGTTTGCCGTGTACCCTGCATAGTAACACAGAAGGGCGAAAACCAAAGCCAATAACCCAATTTTGCTTCCACGAAGGGGAAGCTTCAGCAGTGAGTCTCGCTGCCGCCAAACCAGCCATGCAACGATGAATGGAGCCAAAAAACCATGCTGCCAAGTTGGGTCCTTCCAACGCAGAAGAAGTTCCTCAAACAACGTTAACCGGAAACTGCCATAACCTGCAGCATACGGTTGGAAAAAAACGAGTAAGGCAAAGCTTACGATCAAAAGACCCAAGCCAATCCAAGTGATCAAAGGCTGTTGTTTAGTTTTCAAAGGCTAACAATTTTTGCCGAACGTTATTCACGCTTCAGAACTGGCTGACTTCCGAGTAAACACGCTTCAATTGATCGCTGTAAATCTGCCAACTATAGCGCTCCACGTTCTGCAATCCTTGGGCAATCAGCGTATCTCTAAGCTTCTGATTGGTGAAGCAGGATTCGAGTTTATCCGTGAGGTCATCCACACTGAGAGGTTCATGATACAGAGCGCCAGCGCCTCCGATCTCCCTCATGCAGGATGCGTCGGCTAGCACACAAGGAAGGCTGCAGGCTTGTGCCTCAAGGGTTGGACGACCAAATCCCTCATAGAAACTGGCAAAGGACAAGACATGCGAAAGATGACAAAGAGCCGCCACTTTCTCAGGGGGCACCAGGCCAAGATCAACAATCGAATCTCCCAAACCAAGCTCCTGAATGAGCAATTCATGAATGCTGGATTTGAGAGGAGGGCCTGCTTTGACAAGCTTCACGGGTAAACGTTTCACCTGAACAAGCTGTTGAAGCGCTCGAATCACCGTTGGAAGGTTTTTTCGAGCGATATTCGTTCCAATGTTGGCGATCAGGAAATACTCGTCTCGCAAAGCAGCAACCTCTGGAAGCGCTACGGCAGCCTCAGCAAGCGAAGTTGGGCTTGTGTTAAAAACCTCCACGTCGATCCCGCCAGGCAGTGCACAGACCTGACTTGCGGGCAGTTTTAGATACTCACGAACCTCATCTGCCAAATGTTCACTGACCGTTAAAACACGCGCTGCCTTTCGAAGCGCAGCGACCCGCTGACGCCAACGCCACAGTGCCAACGGAGGAAGGTCAGGGTGCACATGATGATGAAGATCATTGCAATTGATCACATTGGGCACATGAGCCTTGCATAGATGACCATAACTGTGGTCACTGATGTGAAGGATTGTCTTCTTTCCACGCACCTTTTCTCGTATGAGCTGAGGATAATAGACATCCTTTAAAAAGCGACGCACCATACGCCGATGAGCCCAGCGTTCAGGCAGATTTAACACCTCTACCGGCAAGTAAGGGTGATACTGTTTGAGAGCATCCAGAATGTTGTTTTGCTGCAAATCTATGCTCGTCCAGCCTTCTGCTTTGAGGACTGGTGCAAAGAGGATTCGATCAAAACTCATACACCGTAATGTCTGTGCATCCAAAGACGCACCGCTGCGCCGCGAACATGTGCGGAGTATTCCTCACCCCGTTTTCTGGCTGCTTGCGCCATTTGAGTGCGCAACTCAGGAACCATCATTTTTCGCATTGCTTCAGCAAACCCATTCGCATCTTCCGGAAGAATCGAAAAACCCGTTTCGCCTTCGACAACCAAGGCTTCACAAGCTCCTGCATGACGACTAATGAGCAAGGGCATGCCCAAACAAGCCGCTTCATGAACGACCGCCGCATACGTGTCCTCGCGGGTCGGCAAGACAAACACATCCGCACTTCGAATCGCTTCTTGCAGAGCGTGACCGCTCAGGAAACCTGGGGTTTCGACGATCTTTTGAAGCTGCCTTTGAGCAATGAGCCCCTCTGCCCACCGATCCACATCTCGACCTATCAATCGAACTCGAAATGCAGCATCCGCACTTTTTTGAAGGAGCGAGGCCGCATCCAAGAGCAGGTCAATTCCTTTGCGCGGGATCAAATGCCCAACAAACACAAAAGTGGTGATGCCTGATGAATGCGTGCGCTTTGATGGGGTAAAGAGCCTTGCATCGACCGCATGGTAGGACTCCACCACGGGGATCTTCTCGCCGCACAAAGGATGTCGTGCCGCAGGGGAGCACGCAATGACGCCATCCACAAAGTATCCCCAGAATAGATGCCAAGCGCGAACCGACCAAGAAAAGATGTGTGCGTTGGAAGAACCCACCTCTGTCGAAACCACCACAGGAACCTCGTTCAGCTTCGCATAAACCAACCCCATGAGAGTGTAGAGACTGAAT
The DNA here is from genome assembly GCA_027483245.1 of Verrucomicrobiaceae bacterium. Classification (GTDB taxonomy): domain Bacteria; phylum Verrucomicrobiota; class Verrucomicrobiia; order Verrucomicrobiales; family Verrucomicrobiaceae; genus Prosthecobacter. The sequence continues at coordinate 2,749 of JAIXVB010000342.1, forward strand.
TCATGAATCCAAATCAAGGCGGGCCGAATCTTTTGAAGCTGAGCCCACAATGCCAATGAAGGCCAATTTTGGTATCCCAAAAAACCTCCCGAAGTCGGGATCCTATGAACTTCAATGTTGGGAGCTTTTGGAATGGAATCCTCATCAGGAAAATCAGAGTGCTCATTTTCTGGCCACAGCAGATGAAAGCGGCGACTTCCAAGAGCTGCCGCAAAAGCCTCTTGGAGCCCTCGCAGATAGGGGGCGCGAGCACGTGTGATCAGAGCGATGTCAGAATGCATACGATGCTTATCGTTGTTGCCATCGGGGTCTCATTGGAAAGACAACCCTCTTTGGAACGGGCTGAGACTCAGTGACTTTCGCTGGAACGATGCGTTGATTCAATCGATCCCACTTTGTCAGTGCAATAACAAGACCGATGGGGATCATGAAAAAGACATTGCTCGGAAACGTGGAGATCAAATTGCCACCGATCATGGAAACAGAGAGTGAACCAGCCACAATCGACAAACACACAAGAGACAGTCCACGCACGCCCGGATTTTGAGTTCGATAAATGCAGAGGTGCAGGTATCTGATCGCCAGAAAGGCAATCAACAAGCCAAAGAGCAATGGGAGCAATCCGAAGTTTAGAAGGGCGGCACTCAGAGGATCGTGATTGTAAAATTCCAAAGACAAATCTGCATTTGATTTACCGAGGAGCGTGTATGCAGCGGGATTGGAGAGCACGTTGTCAAATCCCATCAAACGGTCTTTGTAAGTGCGCGCGTCAAGCATGGTGGCCCAAAAAGGCACATCTCCAACGACGTCCAATAAGGCAATCGTCCAGGCATCAATGTTGGCGAGCAGAAATGGCGAAAGGATCACCAAGGTTAGAAACACAAGGATGCTTACCGCGTAAAACCCAGCGGTGAGCCGCGCTGATCTAAACAATAAAAACGCGACAATGGCCACGGGGATCAAGAGGAATCCCACGCGCACTGAACTTGCCACTAACCCACCAAAATAAATCACCGCCAGAGCAAAGCCATAGATTTGGCTTAGCCCATACTGAGGATTCTTTCTTCCCACAAAAGCCAACAAGAAAGCAAACGAAGCCAACTCACTGCAAACGACGGCTAGTGAGGTGGGTGAATTGAGTGTGCTGAAAGCCCGCACTCGATCTGCGTAGAGCTGCTTGATCTCGATACTCATGCCTGTTTTCAGGTAATCGATCTCAAAGTTCTGAAACCCATTGAGTTGCTGAAAGATGCCATATAGCGCCACGGGCACAAAAATGAGCATGGTGAAGGTGATCAATCGCTTCACCTCCTCTGGTGTCTTAAAGAGCACAGGAACAATGAAGATGAGAACGACATAAAAGTAAGAACTTGCGACTTCTCTCATCGCGCCGCCCATCCCCCCACCGCCACGAAAGCTGAGTGCAGCACCGGCACCAATCACTGTCACCACGGTCACAAAACGAAACAAATCAGATCGATCGGTTGTCATTTTCCCGAAGAACATGCGCACCACGACTCCAATCAGAACGCCTGTCACGGTGACCGGAGCGATGCCCAGCACGTAATAGAGATCAATCACCGAGACTGAGCCTGCCACGACCATGAGGCGCTTCAATAAGTCCAAGTAGCCACACAAGAAGATGAACAGATAAAAGGCCCCCTTGGGAGCCATCATGCCAAACACACCACCGAAAATGAGCAGATAAAAAAACAAACTGCCCATGGTATTGCCGTCGCCCAACAAAATGGAAACAGCGACATACAAAATAAGCAGCCCAGCCCCAATGATGACGAGTGGACTCGCGCCTGAATTTGAGGATGATTGCATCAATCTAAAAGTTTTGAGAGGTGCGTGGCTACTGAGATTCCCAGAGCTTCACCGCTTGAATTTGTTGATGGGTTTTGTGCTTCTTACCCAACAAGTCCAACAACAGAGAGCGCGGCACCAGCATCCGCAGGCATGATACTGCCAGCAGATGGAGAATTTTGAAAATATAGTTCAGACCACCGAGCAATCCCCAATGCCGCAGTTTAAATAGCAATCCTGGGCGCGCCAAGACTCCATTCATGGGATGAAAACACAGCTTCCATAACTCACGAATCGACATGTCGCCAAGCAACCACGATTGACGATTTTTGGCGCTTCCATAAGAGCTATCGCAAACGGCATCTCCGACGATGAGAATCTGAAAGCCAGCTTCACGAGCTCTGAATCCATAGTCTGCATCTCCAGCAAAATGAGGAAAAGCGTCGATGTCCAAGGCCCCAATTCGTGTGATGACTTCACGAGGCACACAAACACAATTGCCACAGAGGGTGTCACAAGGGATCACCTCGCCGGGTGCGCAAGGGATGACTTCGACTCCGAATATCTTCTTTCGTAAACCTCCGTAATGCAGGCTTCTGGTCTCACGCAATAGACAGGGAGCAACAGTAATCGCATGCTGAGTTTGACTGACTTTGAACAGCGTGAGTAGTGAACCCGGTCGGGTCTGACAATCATCATTCAGCCAGATGACAAAATCTGCGCCATCGTGGTAAGCTTGCCAGATGCCCAATTGCATGGCCCCACCCCACCAAAGATTACCATCCCCCGAAATAACAAGGGTCTCTGGAAATGCCGCACGGACCGCTTCGTGAGTGCCATCGGTGCTTCCATCATCGACGATGATAACACTCGCCCAAGACAGGACCTTCTGCTGCTGAAGTCTCTGCAAACACTCCAGCGTGATGCTGCGACGATTGTGCGCCGGAATGACGATGGAGACCTTCATCTAGCGAGATTCTCTCAAATGTGGATTCAACCCGTGAAACTCACAAGGCCTGCCAATGCGCATCGATCATCTCACAGAGGATATGACCTGCAAGAATGTGGCATTCTTGGGTACGGGCCGTCACGGCGCTCGGGATGGTCAAGCAATAATCGGCCAAGCCAATCACTTGACCGCCTGTGCCCCCTGTGAAAGCAACGGTGACGCAGCCTTGCTCTCGGGCTTTTTGAAGGCCTAACAAGACATTCGGACTGTTTCCAGAAGTGGTAATGCCAATCACGACATCACCTTTTCTGGCCAGGGCTTCGACCTGTCTGGAGTAGATCGTTTCAAAGCCAAAATCATTGCCGCATGCGGTGAGGACTGAGGTGTCTGTCGAGAGAGCCAAGCCGGGCAAAGCAACTCTGTTTAGCCGATACCGAATGGATAATTCAGCGGCTAGGTGTTGGGCGTCAGCCGCACTGCCGCCATTGCCGAAAAAGATGATTTTGTGATCGGCCTCAAGAGCCTCGATGATGGCTTGGCCGATCCCAGTGATGACTGGAATGCAGCTGTGGAAGCTTTCTAAGACGCGTTGATGCTCTTGAACTTCACGAAGAGCTAGAGCGCTGAGGTAGGATAGATCTGGAGCAGCCATAAGAGATGAAATGTAAGCGACGAGAAACGGTTAAGTTTTAGGATTGATTTCTTGCCAAGTAGGCACGGGCCAGATGATAGCTCGGAGTTGAAGAAAACCGATGCCGCGCGTGTGAGAGTGGATGAAAGAGGAGAAAACCCAAGTGAAGGTGTAAGCTGCTACAAGCGCCCAAGCCGCTCCAACGGCCCCCATGGTCGGCACCCATAACCATGCTAAAATCACATCCAGCAAAACACCTCCTAGGATGTAATAGAGTTCAATTTTTGTCCTCTGGGTGTGCAACAACCAAGCTCCTCGTGCCTGTGCCATAAACATGGCGGGTAAGATCCATGCGGTCACCGCTAAAACATTGGCGGTGGGCTTGAAATCAGAGCCATAAATCCAGTCTGTCCACAATGGCGCTGGAACGCACAAGCTCAGCGCTGATAGAAAGCCAAGCGCTGCGCCTAAACGGGTGAATTGGTCCAACTGATGCCAAGCGCGAATTGGCTCGTGAGTGAGCAGGTGCGTTAGTCCTGGAAAAAAAACAGTGAGCAACACCCCAGCAATCATTTGCACACTGAGCGGTAATTCAAGCGCGGCGCTATAGTAGCTGGCCTCTGCATTACCGGCCCATTCGCGCAGCAGCACGATGTTGATGCGAAACAAGGCACCTGAAGCTAAACCGCCTAGAATGAGAGGTGATGATTCTCGCAATAACTGCCACGCTGTCGAGCTATCCCACTGCCAAAGAGAAACCTGCTTCTGACGGAGGCGGAAGTAAAACATCGTTAACAAAATCATGGTGACTGCTGTGCCCACCGGCACTGAGGCACACAGCCAAACGATGCTGAGACCTTGCAAAGCGCAGAGAATCTCCCACGAACGCATGGCCAAAGAGCCAAGAGATGCAGAGAGAGCACTTTCCCTTCCATGCAAGTGAGCCTCGAGCGCATGACCATAAGGAATGGGCCACCAAACCAAGAGGCTAAGAGCTGCAACGATGAAGAGCATCTGCTCACGGCTACTCTCTGACCACAGCAGAGAGCCACCCACCAAAAGAGAGAAAAACAAAAGCCCACTGGCCGCGATCATGCAGGCTGCCGTGCGCAAGACACGTCCCTCAGGTTCGCCCGCGACCAAGCGCCGCATGATGACATTGTTGCTGACGATGACCGTCAGAGGGGTAACTAAACTGACGTAAAATTGTGCCGTTCGATACTCACTCAAGTCTTCATGAAGATGCCGCGCTACAAGCCCCCCAGCGACCACACTCATCACTAGATTGATGACTTTAGCTCCGGCCTGCCAACCGAGGTTAGAAATGATTCTTCCGACCATGAGTGCATGTTCACTCATGGCACGCGTGAGACGGCGGATTGAAGATTCATCCAACTTTTGACAATTTGGCAAGGACGCTCAATGCCCCAATAACTGATGAAACCACAGATCACACACATGATCAGATTTTGTGGGAACAGAGAGAGCCAGGGAGCATGGCCGCTCAACCAGTGAGAGGCAGGTGCCAACCAGACTTGCTGCCAAAGATAAAGGCTGTAGGAGATGAGGCCGAGAAACACAAGAGGAGGCCAGTTGAGCAGTCTTGATTCAGGACCTTTGCAGCCGAGCGCTGGACCTGCGATGCAGGAAGCTGTGGCTGCGGCGACAACCAACGGCTGGATCATGATGAACGAAGAACCCAATGAAGCACCGGAGATTCGTGTGACAATCAGTGCAGAGACGATCAAAAGGCCACGCAGTCCCCAAGCACGTAGCCAGAGGGCATTGCGGTCGCTGTTCATGTCCAAGGCGAGGAGTCCCCCCGCCATGAATCCATCGAGATTCATGGGAAGCCACCGGTGGCTTCCCTCCGGCAACCACGGCACTGTCAGCCTAAAGGCCACGCTCATCATGATTCCAAACCAAGCAAGATGCCGAAGTTTCTTCACGGCTAAAAAAGCGACCAGCACGGGCCAGATCAGGTAAAATTGCTCTTCGACAGCGAGCGACCAATAATGTCCGGTGAAGCCTTGTTGAGTGGTAAACCAAGGATCAAACGGCATCATGTTACGATAAAATAGCAGCGATCCCCATTGTGTTTCAGCAGGTACACTGGCCAAGTTCTGCCATTGCAAAAGCCCGAGGAAAAGCAGGTAGATCGTCGCTGGCGGCAGAATGCGCAGACTTCTGCGCAACCAAAAGTGACGCAATGAGATTTGCCCTTGAGATGTCTTTTCTTTGATTAGCAAGTAAGTGATGATGAAACCACTGATCGTAAAGAAGATCTGAACACCTAGCGTGCCTGAAAAAATCCGCTGGAGCTGATCAATAAGCTCAAAATGCGGCAAGTTTTCCGATTCCGTAACATGGGCGAAAAGCACGCACAGGATGGCAATAGCGCGCATGCCATCCAGTCCTGAAAGTCGCTGTGAAGCCATCATGCTCTTCTTTCTAAATCACGCAGCGCCAGCCAACCTGAGGCCACATACCAAGCATAAAAAACGCTGAGTCGAAGACCGACGATGCCATCCAGCCACGCTGACTTTTTGATCAATGACCAAGCAAAAGCATGAACCGCTTCATACACCAGGATGAACCATGAAAAGGTGTGTCCTGCCCCCTGATGTTTGACGCCTTCAGCCTGGATGTAGCGCAGATGCTTTTCCAAAAGCTGCGTGTAATTGAGCATCCAATAATGATGCAAAATTTGCTTGTCCTGCCAAGGCATGCGGTGGGTATGGAAACCTGTCTTCGGTTCGGCTTTGCGATGCACCACGGCCTCTAACGCTACCCGCTGACGATGAAAAAAAGAGCCCAGTTTCCAGTTTTTACCCCCCCAATATGTTCCGCGTAAGGCATGATTGCCGAAGTAGAATTGAATCGGCATTTCGATCACTGCCACATCTTCGGGCACGCGGCTGACAAGTGACACGAGTGATGCCGCCAATTGAGGATCAACGACTTCATCAGGATCAATGCTCAGGACCCAGTCGTGACTCGCTAGAGTGCTCATCCATTTCTGGGCGGCTTCGATGAAAGGCACGCGAGGGTGATTGACGACTCGGGCGTTGTGTTGGTGAGCAATGGAGGCCGTTTGATCCGTGCAATCCATTTCGACGACGATGATTTCGTCACAAAATTTGAGGGCACTCAAACATCTTTCCAGAAGGTGCCCTTCGTCGCAACTGACAACGATGGCGGTGATCGGGATGGGGTTCATCCAGGGCTTTGTTTATTCGACAAAGGCGTTCAGCAATTCATCCTTCATCACGCGAGCCGTGCCGAGTTTTCCAACGACGATGCCACTGGCTTGATTGGCGACATCGGCAGCATCTTCGGCACTCAGACCTGCTGCGAGCGCCAGGGTTAGGAAGGCAATGGCGGTATCGCCCGCGCC
>JAIXVB010000132.1 GCA_027483245.1 Verrucomicrobiaceae bacterium
CCCGCACGGTCGCTCTCGATAATCCGTCTGACCTCCACCGGCGAATGCAATCCGCGATTGCGCACACGATCATCGGAGAGCAGTTCTTCCACGACACCTTTGAGCGGTCCTCGAATCCATGACCGCAAAGGGCTGTTGAAAGAAGCTTTGGGGCGATGCACGACCGACTTGGGAAGCAGCCGCTCACCGATGCGTTTGAGCAACCGTTTTTGCATGCCGCCAAAGATGCGCAGATGCGGTGGCATTTGAAACATGCGCTCCACAATCCGAGGATCCACCAGAGGTGGTCTTGTCTCAATTGAAGCCGCCATCGAGGCTTTATCAGAATAGGTGAGATTGTGATCCGGTAAAAAAACGCGGGTATCATTCAAACACATGCGCGTCAGATAGGACAGGTCTTCAGACAACAAAGTCTCCTTTTGCAGTTCCCAAAAACGGGAATCTCGATACGCGTGACCTCTGAAGAGTTGCTCGTATTGAGAAGGGTTGAGCGAAAGGTCGGAGGACAAATAACGCTCCGCAGGCGACAACTCTGCGTAGCTCAAAAAGCGCTTGATCCAACGGGCATAGACAAAGCCTTGTGTGCCTGAAGCCACCGGGAAGCAGTCACTCAAAGCCGTCACGCCTTTTCGAATCACTTTTGGCATGTAGCGCTGCCAACGCTCAGCTTGGAGACACGCGACATGCTTGCGATAACCGCCAAAAACTTCATCCCCCCCGACACCATTCATCAGCACCAAAATGCCCGCTTCACGCGCCGCTTGAGAAATCAAAAACGTATTGATGGCGGCTGGATCCGAGAGCGGTTCATCCATGTGCCAGATCATGCGAGGCAGAAGCTGGATCACCTCTGGAGAGATCTCCATCTCGTGAAGATCAAACCCCAAATCCGCCGCAACGATCCGCGCGAAATGCGCATCGTCTCCGGCCCTCTCATACTTCTGATCAGCTTCTGAAAAACGAATCGTGAAAGCCTTCATGGCCCCCGAGTTATGACGCCTCATCAGGGCACAAATCAGCGATGAATCGAGCCCGCCACTCAGGAATGCCCCCAAAGGCACATCCGCGATCATTTGGCTGCGCACAGCTTCGTCTAACAAACCATGCATTTCCTCGACAGCCTCTTCCTCAGACAACGACGCATTTTCCTCGGCTTTGATCTGCCAGTAGGTCTTCACTTCCAGCCCACTCCCATGACGATAACGCAATAGGTGACCGGGCGGCAGTTTGTGGATGCCTTTAAACCCCGTGTCAGGGGCAATCTGAAAACGCGCCGGTGTGCGCAAAGCCTCCAAATCCATCTCGGCGGTGATGTTCGGTGATTGCAGCAGGGCCTTGATCTCCGAGGCTATGGCGAGCCCTCCTCCTTTGGTGGTGTAATACAGAGGTTTGATCCCGATGTGGTCTCGCGCTGCAACGAGATCGCCGCTGAGCGAATCGTAAATGACCCAGGCGAACATGCCACTGAGCTTGTTCAGACAGTCTTCTCCCCACTCCAGCCAAGCCGCCAACAGCACCTCCGTGTCGCTACTGCTGCGAAAGTGATGCCCTCGACTTTCCAGCGTCGCTCGCAGTTCTCGGTGGTTATAAATCTCACCATTAAAAACGATCCAATGCCGTCCGTCTTCTGCCCGCATGGGTTGATGCCCCAAGATCGATAGATCCAAAATCGAGAGTCGATTGTGAGCCAACCCTGTTGCGTGCTCAGGAAACCATTCCTCCCCTGAATCATCGGGCCCGCGATGAAGCATCACCGCGGACATGCGACGCAAATCCTGCGGCGTTCCACAGTGCGAGATGGCTAGAATGGAGCACATAAAGGAGTGCCTAACCGGGTGATTTCTGGGCCAGGTAAAGATCGAAGGTTTGAAGGAATCGATCCATGGACTCAGGGCTACCGACCGTCACGCGGACTGAATGGGGCAGTTGTTGGGAACGTTCTCTCAACAGGATTCCACGTGCTTCGAACCATTGGATCAGGCTGGGCACATCAGAATCAAAAAAGAGCACATAATTGCCCTGCGAATCGTGGCATTTCACACCAACCTTTCGGAAGTGTGCAATCAAGCGCTGCCGCTGATCTTTGATCATCTGAATGTGAGATTGCACACTTGGCCAGTCCTCTAAAGCCGTGATAGCAGCCACCTGTGCAAAGCTGGTGAGGTGCTTTGGATTGGCCACTCGTTTGATCGATTCCAACAAATGTTCATTCGCAATCAAGTGCCCCATTCGCAGCCCCGCCAGACCAAAAGCTTTTGAAAAGGTGCGAACAAGGACAAGGTTCGAGTGAGCCGAGATGAGCGGCACGCAATCCTCTTCCGCAAATTCCGCGTAGGCTTCATCCACAATCACCAGACAAGATTCATGCGCCGCAGCTTCCACAATCGAAGCGATGACAGCACGATTCAGATGATAGCCGATTGGGTTGTTCGGATTCGTCAAATACAGGAGCCGTGGCATGCACTCTCTCAGTCGCTCGATCAACGCCTTCAATGGAAAAGGCCCTTCGCCCTCATGCTCAAAGGTGACGATTTGCCCACCTCTCTGTTCAACCAACGCCCGGAAATTGTCATACCCAGGTGTCACGGTCATGACGCGGTCACCGGTTCTGACATAACACTGCACAAGATATCCCAGCGCCATGTCGGAACCATGAGTGGCCAGCACATTTTCAGGTTTCACCGCATGTCGCTGAGCCAGAGCCTCAAGCAAGGCAGCCGACTGGGGTTCAGGATACCAAATCAGCGAGCACGGGTCCTGAATCAGCGCGGACAGGCGATCACGCACCGACTTCGAAGGTAGAGTATCAGCCTCATTCCAATCGAGCTTCAGAATGTCCTCCCCCATCCGATGCCGCCCCCAGGCTGCTTTGGAGGAGATGACGTATTCTTGACGCTCTTCCACGGCTTTGTTCGCCATGCGGCGAAGCACAACGGGAGTTTTGCCGTCGCGATTGGTTTCAAACTGCTGATTGAATCGGCACTCCACCATCATGCTCGGGCCAAAGCGCGAGATGAGTTCTGCGCGAAGTTGTTGATAGCCCTCTTTCCTTTGAAAGGACGTGTCTGCGGTTTCGATGTTCACGACAATGTCCGAGGAGCCGTACTGAACGATCTGAAACCGCACGATTCCAGGCACCGAACGGAAAACGGAATAGAAGTTCACCGAGGGGAGACGCCGTCCATCCGGTGTCAAAATCACATCGTCTTTGCGTCCATGAACAAGGGCCAATTTAAGCGGATACGGGTTGTCTGCAGTCTCCGAAGCATGCCTCGTGACACGATCTCCTGTGTCATAACGGATGAATGGCATGACCGGATTTTGCAGGCTGGTAGCGACAAGTGAACTGCCCTGGTCCGACACTGGATCGGCCAGGATCTCTGCATGGCCATACTGCCAGACGATATTCAGTCCATCATGTTCCGATCCCTCAAAAGCCACGAGTGTTGGTTCGGTCATTCCATACCAATCAAAAAGGATCGGACCAAAGACACGCTCAATGATCTCACGTTCGCGCGAGGAGAGAGTTTCAGAGGCGGTGAAAAGCCCACGCACGGAAGGCAAACGTTGACCTGATCGTTCGAGATATTCAGCCAGGACTAGCAGCGATGAAGGGTAACTCCGAATGAATTTTGGACTGAACCTCGCGATCTCCTTCATGTAGTCCGCAGCGGTCTGTGGAGAAAAATGATACGCCGACATGAACAGCGTATTTTGAGCTCGATCATGCATCCAAAGCGGCTGATCCGCACTCGAGGGGACATAACTGCGCAGTGCTAAAAACGGATCTCGAAAGCGATAGCCCGCCTGCGCCCACATCTGATACATGCATGCGTAATCAAGGGCGATGCACCCTTCATTGAGCAGCATCTTCAAGGGGCGTCCGGTAGTGCCGCTGGTTTCCGCAAGGGCACTCATTCGGCTAAAGCGGCGATCCATCAGATCCTCATAGCGCTCGCGAATGATGTCCTTGGTCAGCAAAGGAAGTTGCTGGAGTGTTTGCGGGCCTTGATAGTCCGTGCGTGGGTCAAATCCTATGGACTTGAAAGTCTCCGAATAATATTTCGTCCCCTCATAGGCACGCACCAAGGTCTGTTTGAGCTGCTGATGAATCCATGCGCGGCGTTCCTCATCTGAAAACCGGCTCGTCCGCCTGAGGAAGGTCTGATAAACCCACCAGCCATGAAACTGCGCCAGTTTGCGAATGCTTTTTTTATGCATCACTTGTTGAGCTTATGAATGGGTGCCGATCTCTTGCAATCGATGCTGACACCTTCCGTGGCGCAGGTTCCAATACTGACGGTAGGCCTGTTTCGCCAGTGGCAGCATGAACCGGGGAAGAGCCACCACATGTTTGATCGCATAATAGGCAGGAGCGTATCGTCGCTCCATAGAACTGTCATTTTGAACTCGGGCTAACAGACGAAAGGCCGTCTTTCTCTGCAGCATCGCTTGAACGGTTTCTTCCGCAGAACCACATCGCTGGATCTCATTCACACAAAGCCCCACATCCGCTTCATAGTGGGCATCACTACCACCAAAGCACGCCCGATCCATCGCGGTCAGCATCGAGGAAGCATGGAGATTGTCCGCACCACGACCCTTGGCATTGTGAATCTCAAAGGCATCTGCCATTCGAAGTTCTTCCATCCCCACCCCGCGAGGGCCAAGCAGTCCATCTTTTTCGCGAAAAGGGTGTGGCACGAGCACGAGTCCACCCTGCGCATGGATTTCAGCGATCGTTTGATGGAGTTCGGTGGACCGGATGGGCTCTTGAAGAAAAAGGCCGATCAAATGACATTTGTTCGA
>JAIXVB010000403.1 GCA_027483245.1 Verrucomicrobiaceae bacterium
CATCATCCCAAGGAAGATGTGCGCTATGCGGTGCTACGTGAGAAGTGGCAGGCAAATCCGCCACGCGCCTTCCTGGCGTTCTTCCTGGCTCAAGCCGTGCTGGTTTGGCTGCTGATGCTCCCCGTGCACCTGATCACCTCACAGGCTGCGGTGGGTTTCCACCCGCTGGAATACCTGGGCCTCGGAATATGGTTCATCGCCCTGATTGGGGAAGGCACAGCGGATGCACAACTGGCGGGCTTTAAGAAACGCAATCGCGATCCGCAAGCCATCTGCCAAGTGGGGCTGTGGCACTACAGTCGCCACCCGAACTACTTCTTCCAGAGCCTCCTGTGGTGGGGGCTGTTCCTCATCGCCCTCCCTGCTCCCTGGGGCTGGACGGCGATCATCGCGCCGCTTTCCATGCTGCACTTTTTGTTAAACGTCACGGGCATCCCGCTGACCGAGAAGCTCTCGGTAGAAAAGCGTGGGGATGTTTATCGCGAGTATCAGCGCACCACGAGCGCCTTTGTGCCGTGGTTCAAGAAGCGCTGAATCTACCCCACACGCAGCGACGCAAGCTCTCACTCAACTGACTCTCTATGCTCAATCTGAACGACCTCCTCGCTAAAGACCTGCTGCCTGATGCAGCGATCCGTTTTGGCATCCGCCAACGCCTGGCCAACACCCTGCGCAAGCAAAAGCAACCCAACGTGGAAGCGCAAAAGGCAGCCCTGCTGCGCCATGTGGAGCAGCTGAAGCAGATGCCAGTGGCCATCGCCACCGATGAAGCGAACGAGCAGCACTACGAGGTGCCGACCCGCTTTTATCAGCTCTGCCTGGGCAAGTATCTGAAGTATAGCAGCGGCTACTGGCCGGAGCCCACAACGACCTTCGATGAGTCACAGGCCATCATGCTGAAGATGACCTGTGAGCGCGCAGACTTGAAGGACGGACAGCACATCTTGGAACTCGGTTGCGGCTGGGGTTCACTGTCCCTTTGGATGGCGGAACACTACCCCAATGCAAAGGTCACGAGTGTCTCCAACTCACGCACGCAGAAGGAGTTCATCGACAGCGAGGCCAAGAAACGCGGGCTGAATAACCTGACGATCATCACCGCGAACATGATCCACTTTGAGGGCGTGGGCGCAGGGGTCTTTGACCGTTGTGTATCGGTGGAGATGTTTGAGCACATGAAGAACTACCAGGTGCTGCTGCATCGGATCTCCTCCTGGCTGAAGCCTGGGGGGAAGCTCTTCGTCCACATCTTCACGCACCGCGAGTATGCCTACCACTATGAGGTCACGGGGGAGGATGACTGGATGGCGCGTTACTTCTTCACTGGCGGCCAGATGCCCTCCGATGATCTGCTGCTCTACTTTCAAGAGGACCTCAAGATCGAAGACCACTGGAATGTCAGCGGCATGCATTACAGCAAGACCTCCGAAGCGTGGCTGAGTCAGATGGACGCGAACAAGGCAGAGATCATGCCGCTATTTGCCGACACCTATGGCAAGGATCAAGCGGTGAAATGGTGGGCCTACTGGCGTATCTTTTACATGGCCTGCGCCGAACTGTGGGGCTACCGCGATGGCGAGGAGTGGATCGTGTCGCATTACCGATTCGTGAAGCCGATCTGATCGGATTTTTGAATCCATGGGGCGCGCAGTGTCGCAGGGGGGATGACTTCGCATGACTCCCCCTCTGCCTCCGCCCCCCAGCTCGATTCCACTCCCACCGCCTAGCCGTTACCCCTGGCTGCAAGTGCCCTTAAAGGTCGATCAAGCGTATCCCCACGAAAACACCTCTGACCATGAAGACACGCTCCCTTTCTTTGTTCCTCGGCATGCTCCTCAGTTGGCCCGTGTTCACGGCAAACTCATCGGCAGCGAGCCCTGATCTCATTCGCCAAGGGGACGTCTATGATCAGAAGTTCCAGCCCGACGAGGCGCTGAAGTATTACCTTCCCGCTGAAAAAGAGACCCCGTCTGATGCCGCGCTGCTGATCAAGATCGCGCGTCAGTATGTCTTCCGCATGGACTCGCTGAGCAGCAAGGCCGAGAAACTCAGCTCCGCCAACCAGGCGCTCGGTTACGCCGAACGTGCGATCAAGGCAGCCCCCAACAACAGCGATGCCCATCTCTCACGCGCGATTGTTTATGGCAAGATGACGCCGCTCCTGGGCAATAAGGAGAAGATCGAAATCTCCAAGAAGATCAAGGAATCCGCCGAGAAAGCCGCCAAGCTCAACCCTCGCGACGACTATGCCTGGCATCTGCTCGGGCGCTGGCATCAGGCCCTTGCCGGAATGGGTAGCCTGACCCGAGGCATTGCTGAGATGGTTTATGGCAGCCTGCCCGCCGCCTCGAATGAAGAGGCCGTGAAGTGCTTCCAAAAAGCCCTCGCCATCAATCCCAAGCGCTTGATTCACCACATCGAACTCGGTCGCACCTACGCCCAAATGGGCAAGACCGCTGAAGCCAAGGCCTCCATCAATCAAGGCCTGGCCATGCCGAATCTGGAAAAAGACGACCCGGAGACCAAGCGCCGTGGACGCACGACGCTGGAGTCTCTCTGAGTCCCTCAGCACTCGACAGGGCCGCTCATTTTTCGCCTGACACCCCACCTGTCAGCCAAGCAGGTGAATCCATCACGTGTCGAAATCGCCCATTGACACCGAGGGAGGCCAAGGGAACATATCATCATATCTTGATGCGTTGATTTGTATCCTTTCAAGATCCACACGAACACCACACACACATGTCCGACTATAAAGTAAAAGACATCGGCCTCGCCGATTTTGGCCGCAAGGAACTCGATATCGCTGAAAGCGAAATGCCAGGACTCATGGCCACCCGTGAGAAGTATGGCCCGAAGAAGCCTCTCGCTGGCGTCCGCATCACAGGCTCCCTGCACATGACGATTCAGACAGGCGTGCTGATCGAGACCCTGAAGGAACTCGGTGCTGACGTGCGCTGGGCTTCCTGCAACATTTTCTCCACTCAAGACCACGCGGCCGCCGGCATCGCTGCCACGGGCACACCGGTGTTTGCTTGGAAGGGCGAGACCCTGGAAGAGTATTGGTGGTGCACCTGGAAGGCCATCATCTTTCCAGGAGACAAAGGTCCACAACTGATCGTCGATGACGGTGGCGACGTGACCCTGCTCATCCACAAAGGTTATGAAATGGAAAACGGTGACGATTGGGTCAACACCCCATCTGACAACCACGAAGTGAAGGTCATCAAAGACCTGCTCAAGGACATCGCCAAGAACCAACCCGGCATTTTCCACACGATCGTCAAGGATCTCAAGGGCGTCTCCGAAGAGACCACCACCGGCGTGCATCGCCTCTATGAAATGGCCAAGGCCGGCAAGCTGCTCTTCCCTGCCATCAACGTGAACGACAGCGTCACGAAGTCCAAATTCGACAACCTTTACGGCTGCCGCGAATCCCTGCTCGACGGCATCAAGCGTGCCACCGATGTCATGATCGCTGGTAAAGTCGGCGTGGTCTGCGGTTACGGCGACGTGGGCAAAGGCTGTGCAGCGGCTCTCCGCGGCATGGGCGCTCAAGTCATCGTTACGGAAATCGACCCTGTGTGTGCCCTCCAGGCCGCCATGGAAGGTCACCGCGTGATGCCGATCGAAGACACCCTTGGTTACGGCGACATCTACGTCACCACGACTGGCAACAAGGACATCATCACGCTTGAGCACATGGAGAAGATGAAGGACCAAGCCATCGTTTGTAACATCGGTCATTTCGACAACGAGATTCAAGTGGACCGCCTCAATGCACGCAGCGACGTCAAGCGCCTCAACATCAAGCCCCAGGTGGACAAGTACACCTTCCCGGCCGGCAACAGCATCTTCATGCTGGCTGAAGGCCGCCTCGTGAACCTCGGTTGCGCCACAGGCCACCCGAGCTTTGTGATGAGCAACAGCTTCACCAACCAGACGCTGGCTCAGATCGAACTTTGGGAAACCAAGGACAGCCGTCCAATCGGTGTGACCGTCCTGCCGAAGAAGCTCGACGAAGAAGTCGCCCGTCTCCACCTGGCCAAAATCGGCGTGAAACTGACCGTCCTCTCCAAGGACCAAGCCGACTACATCGGCGTCCCTGTTGACGGCCCTTACAAGACCGATCACTACCGCTATTAATTAGCAAAACGAGTTATCCAACTCGTTCTCCCACACAACGCGGACGGTCGAAAGACCGCCCGCGTTTTTGTTTGGTAGATTCGATTGGCAATCGAATCTCTTCCATGTCACCCTGCAAATCATGAGCGTCGAGCAAATCAAACGCGAGATCACAGTTCTCACGGACTCCGAACTCAATGAAGTTACAGCTTTTCTCTTTCACCTTCGCCACCGCAACGACCCGGACTATCAGCAAACTGTCGAAGCAAGATTGAATGAACAGGACAAAGCCAACTGGCTGACTCCCGAAAAGTTCGAAAGCAAACTCGACCAAGACTGAACCAGTCCGGCCACGACCGAGGTTTATCTTCATACAGGCTTGCTTGAAGCCATGCCCCGGAGCGGTCCTCAACGCCGACGGATCATGGACTTCATCCGCAGCTTGAGGGATCATCCAGACACCTCGGGCGACTTTACAGACCGAGACAACACTCAGCGAACACGCCAGATAAAGATCATCGGCGATCATGCCATCACCTATTGGCACGACGCTCCCGTGAATATCGTGATGGTCGTGGACATCCGCTACGCGGATCGATGAACGAGTGACAGTGAAAC
>JAIXVB010000432.1 GCA_027483245.1 Verrucomicrobiaceae bacterium
CCGCCGACAATGCGGCCGCCTGCTCGATAAAGACTCCCCAGTTTTTCTTCCAAAACTCGGGAGAGAATCATGCATCGCAGCGTTTTCACGAAATCATCGCGAAGCTCCGCTGGCGCGGCGACATCAGGGCTGGGGAGCGTTGAAGTGGCAGGCACGGCGTTAGGGGGTCATTTCATCTGCATGACGGAAATGCAGAATTCGTGACGATGTTTTCACAGGCGTTTCAGATTGTCCAGAGAGGAAAGTTGGCCAGATGAATCAAGAATAGCTCAGGCCCACAGATTCTCAGGATAAGCTCCTGCGGCGACAAGGGCACGAATGCTGGCGACGACATCGGCTTTATCTTCTGGATACGTGACTCCGAACCAGGAGTCATTGGACTCCAGCACCGTCACATCGGCCTTGCCGTCACGGATCAGCACATCGACTTCCTTGGGCACGTAGCATTCGGACTTGAGATCCGTGCCGCTGGTTTCCAGGAACTTTGTGAAAGCCGCGCGCAGATGGCCAAAAATGTCGGGCGTGAAGCCAAAGAAGTTCATGGAAACGACTTCCTCACCGGTGAGCGCGAGCGGTGGGTCGGTTTCACGATTTTCAGCGCCGGTGGGCGTTCTGAAAATTTTGGTCATCTCGGTGACCGAGCTCAAGAAACCATCGGCGCCGCGAGTGCAGACGCCACGAGCGACGCTGCCATGGTCAGAGAGGGTGTTTTTCAGATAAAAGCCGACCATTGAGTAGTGGCTCTTGCCGTCGGATGGACGCTCGGCGGTGAGATTGCTGCCGATTTTGGCAAAGGCATCGCGACCGTAGAAGTCGTCCGCGTTGATCATCAGGAAAGGCTCATTGACGACTCCTTCGGCAGCCAGCACCGCGTGGGCAGTGCCCCAAGGTTTGGTGCGCCCTTCAGGCACCGTGAAGCCTGCGGGCAGATCGTTGATGTCCTGAAAAGCGTATTCGACCTGAATGCGATCGCCAAATTTGCTGCCAATTTGGCTGCGGAACTGTTCTTCAAAGTCGCGGCGGATGACGAACACCACTTTGCCAAAGCCAGCGCGGATGGCATCGAAAACGGAGTAGTCCAAGACGACCTCGCCCGAGGGACCCATGGCATCGAGTTGTTTCAGGCCGCCGTAACGACTGCCCATGCCGGCAGCGAGGATGAGAAGAGTGGGTTTCATGTAGTTGGGAAAGTGGGCCGCATTCATGGCGGGGCCGTGCGAGGCGTCAACAGACGTTCACGCCAGTCTCAAACGAGTTTGAGTCGTTTCCGCAGCAGCCATTCGGTGGTCAGCAGCAGGATGACGGCTCCAAACCACCACCAACTGGACCAAAGAATCGTCTCACGGACCGTGGTTTGTTTGCGATCAATCGACTGGAGCAGCCCGGGCAATTCCGTGGCCGCCTGTTCTTCACGCAGGAATCGCCCCCCGGATGTGCTGGCCATGGCTTCGAGAAGCGGACGATTCAGAGTCAGTGTCGCCCATTCAGGATTGCCGGTGTCAGCCACGCGCAGTGAAAGGCGCAGGTCACTGCGCAGGGCGGAGGGACTTTCAGCCACAGCGATCTCATACGCTCCTGCTTTCAGGGGCGGTGTCAGCGTGCGGTAGATGCCAAAGTGAGTGGGATCAGGTTCGAGCTGGAGGGTGGCGACTTCTTTGCCATCGAGCATCAAAAAGGCGCGGGGCTCGGCTTGGCTCACCAGTTCGCCCTTGGCATTGCGCACACGGACGCGGATTTCACTTTGTTCTCCTGGGGTATAGCGCAGGCGGTCGGTGCCGATGGAAAGTTTCGCATCTTCGGCCTGGAAGGGCGGGGCAGCGACCCAGGCGGAAAGCTGCATCCACAGCCGCTGATGGTAAAGATCGCCGACCTGATAACGCCAGCGCCAGAGATCATCGGAGCCCATGTAAAGCACCGCTCCAGCGCCGACAGGGCGGAAAACGGTCGCCGCGCTGCGCAGGGCCGGTTTCACACTGCTGATTTCCGCGAGAATTGCTGAGCCAGGTTGGGCGGTGACCTGGGCAGCCCAGCGCATGCCGGGTAAGGTCGGCCAAAGGGTGCTGTTGGCACTCGGACTGTCGCTTAGGCGCAGGGCTTGCTGGCGCTCGCCTTCGGCGGTGAGGTTCCAGACATATTCACGGGCTGTTTGGGGTTGGGCGGTCCAGGTGACGGGGATCAGAGCTGCGGTTTTGCCTTTCGCCCAGGTTTTGAGATGGCCTTGCAGACCGTCGATGAGAACAAGACCTCCGCCGCGCTTCTCCACGAACTCGATCAACCAATCGAGTTGGGTGTCACTGAACCGTGTGACGGCGACATCGCCCAGAAGGACCAGATCCTGGCTCAAAAGTTCCTCGCGGGTTTTGGGGAAGTTTTTTTGCAAAGCGCCATCTTCGGGGCGGTTCGCGTAATCATCAAAAATCAGACGGGTTTCCCAGCGATCATCTCGGTCGAAGTGGTTGTGAATGTAACGCGTTTCCCAGCGTGGGCGTCCGTCGAGAATCAGCACCTTGCGCTTCTTGGTGAGCAGATGCAGGGCGACCTCGCGGCTGTTGTTGGAGCGGGTCTTTTCGATGTTGGATCGATCTCCCATGACCGCGACTTGCACGTTTAAGAGGCGGAGGGTTTTATCGCGTTCATCCGCAGGGGCTGGCGGCAGCGCTTTGACTGGAAAGGTGAAATCAAAGCGACGTTCACCTTTGCCATCGCCCGTGAAGCTTTGCTCCCAGAGCGTTTTTCCGCCACTGCTGATCCGAACCTGAGCGGGGGTGCCAGCAGGTAAGGAATCACTGACCAGCACTCGGCCCTGGAGGTTTTCCTCACTGAAAACGGACTCTGCCGTGGTGACATTTAGCACGCTGAGATCAGGTGGTGGGACCTCTGCGCCAAAACCGATCGTGAACACAGGTGTGCTTGCCTGTTTCATGGCGGTGGCGAATTCTTCCGGTGATCCTGGGCCATTGTGCTGACCATCGGTGAGCACCACCAGCGCTGTGCCAGGTGTCAGGGGGCCGAGGGCATCGCGCAGGGCGGTGTCGAGATTGGTGATGGGAGCATCTGCCTGGGTGTCAAAGGTCGTGGGCATTTCCCCGGAGGTGTCCTTGCCTTTTTGGCGATGCCACCATAGCCGCTGGGTCTGCTGGCCGCGCAGCAGCACAAGTTCCACGTCTTGGGTCTCGGTGAGTGTCTTTAAAAGCGGCGTTGTTCCGCTGAGAAGCATTTTTTCCGCGCGCGTGAGGCGCGCCTCTGAGCTTGGCTTCGTAGGGTTACTTGAGCCGGGTTCGATGGGGGCATCGTCCTCCAGCTTCATGCTTGCCGAGGTATCCACTGCCAGCACCACACGGCCGAGCTGACGTTGCGTTGTCTCTCGTCGCAGGACCGGACCCGAGAGCGCCAGCACCAGGATAAAAACAGCCAGGGAACGACAGGCGGCAGGCACTTTGGCAAGAGCTCCTCCGTGAAACTTTAACTCGCGACGGTAGAGAAACCACATCGCCAAAGCCAATCCAATGGCCAACGCCCAGACGGCAAGGACGGAATAATCACCCGTGAAGCGGAGGGAGGTTTCAGTGATCGGTTGCACAGGGAAATCAAAGGGAGACCGTCTCCGAAGCCTGACCCATGAAGGACAATCAGAGGCAGAACTCGGAAACGAGGCAGCAACAAACGCTGCGAACGGCGAAAACCTAGCCTGTCGCATGTCGAAAAGCCGCGTCAAATGCTGCTTCCGGCAAAGCGCTC
>JAIXVB010000690.1 GCA_027483245.1 Verrucomicrobiaceae bacterium
GCCTTGATCGCGGCCAAAAGATCTTCATAGCGATCAAACCCTGTAAACTGCGGGAACTGAACGCGAATGCTCTCGGGAGCATGGAAAAAGAAGCCGGTATGTGCCTCGCCGAGCATCGTTGTGTCATTGAAGGAATCTCCGGCTGCGATGACCTTGTAATTCAAGCCTTTGAAAGCCGACACGGCCTGTTGTTTCTGATTCGGCTGGCGCAGACGGTAGTCCGTGATTCGGCCATCGACATCTGTCTCCAAGTGGTGGCAAAAAATGGTCGGCCACCCGAGTTGACGCATCAGTGGATGTGCAAACTCTTCAAAGGTATCGCTGAGAATAATGACCTGTGTCAGAGACCGCAATTCATCCAAAAAGGCGCGTGCGCCTTCCATCGGTGTCAGGGTTCCGATGACCTCCTGAATGTCTGGCAATTTCAGCCCATACTTGTCCAGGATATCGAGACGCCCCCGCATGAGCACATCGTAGTCTGGCTCATCACGAGTGGTGCGGCGCAGTTCGGCGATGCCGGTTTTCTCTGCAAAGGCGATCCAGATTTCAGGCACGAGCACGCCTTCGAGGTCCAGGGTGATGAGGGTCTGTTGTTTCATGATGCCCTCTCATATCTAGGCCGCAGAGAGATGCAACGAAGGCTTGCCTGAACCTTCACCGAACTGGCAGATGACTGCACTTGATGAGCCGCGCCAACCTGTGCGGACGCGGACTCGTTTTAGATTTTTTTAAACGGGCCGACCTTCGAGTCGAGCCACCATCTCACGCACGTGAGAGGCTTTGCTTTGGCGGGGTTTGAGAATGGCCAAACTCTTCGCATACGAGCCCCATTTCAAAATGCGGATATTCACTCTCCGCACTCCCCAATTGTTCATCAAGGCCTGGGATGGCTTGTAGAGATCAATGGTCCGTGTGCCGACCAAGGCTGAACCGTAATCGTCCACAATGTAGAGATTGGTATCACCGTGAATCTGAAACACGGTGCCCACGGGATACACTGACCAGTCTGCTGCTGCGCTGCGCACTTTACCATGCTGAAGAGCTGTGCCCGCTGCGGTGCGGGAACCGTACTTCAGGTGATCTCCCTCACTGTGGGTGTAGGCCGTGGTCTTCACACTTGGGATGACTTGGCTCGGAACACTCACGGGTGGCGTTTGAACTTTGGCCGTATCGGAGGCGATGGCACTGGCACAAAACGCGGTGAGGCAGAGGAGAGTTTGGTGGAACAAATGAATGTGGTGGTTGTTAGGTCACACTCTGAACAAAGGTTGGTTCGGCCAGAGGGGCCGTTATGCTGCCGAGCTGTCCAGTGTTGTCAACCTTTCATCGCAACGCTTCTGGTTGGGCGTTGAAGAAACGCATGATTCAACCTCAATGATTTGAGGGTTCATTGTTATGCATTCGGTTAGGCGCTTTCAGTGCTCACTGTCATGGAAACCTTGAAGATGGCTAAGCTTGGTGAATCTGCGGGTTCATCATTTCCAAGCGATGGGTAGCATTCAGCGCGTCTTGCCAGAGATCGAGATGCGTTCCATCTTATGACCCACCGTGCCTGATCCTCGCTCCAAACCTGACCTGATGGCTAAACTCCGTGACGTGCCACACACGCCCGGTGTTTATGTCATGCGTGACCGACTCAACAGCGTGATCTACGTGGGGAAAGCGCGTGATTTACGAAAGCGCCTTTCGAACTACTTCACACCAGCTCGCTCGAAGTTGGCGGATCGAAAAACCAGGGCGCTCATTGCAAGCATTTGGGACTTTGACATTCATCAAGTGCGCAATGAACCGGAGTCGCTGTTGCTCGAAGGCAAGCTCATCAAAGAGTTTCGTCCGAAGTATAACATCAGCTTCAAGGACGATAAGCGCTTTTTGTTAGTCCGGGTGCATCTTCAAGATGATTTTCCACGCTTCAGTCTCACTCGTTTGAAGAAAGATGATGGGGCGCGATACTTCGGTCCCTTCGCTCACAGCGGTGCTTTGCGAACCACGCTCAATTGGCTGAACAAAAAGTTCGGTCTGCGTGTCTGTCGTCCGATTCGACCCGGTGAGACGGACTACAAGCACTGCTCGAATGACATCATCAAGAACTGCTGTGCGCCCTGCATCGGACGTGTTTCCATCGCTGATTATCAACAGCGCATGGTGCAGGCCTGTGGTTTTTTAGAAGGGAAGGGGATGCGTGATTTGGTCTCGGCTCTAGAAGAAGAAATGCAGAAAGCCGCCGCTAAGTTGGACTTCGAAAAAGCGGCTGAACTGCGCGACATGGTGGAGGATTTGAAGAAGACCCTCAGCCCCACGCGCAGTTTCGAACGAGGTGCGCGAACACGTGTGGTCTCCACCCTGGATCCCATGGCAGATGTGCGAGAACTTCAGGAAATCCTGGGCCTGGATCGCCCCCCACTCGTCATGGAGTGTTTTGACATCGCCAACATTGGCACAGCCCATTGCGTGGCCAGCATGGTGCGCTTTAAAGATGGCGTGCCTGACAATGCCAACTATCGCCGTTATCGCATCCGTTCGGTCACTGGGCAGAATGATTTTGTCAGCATGGCTGAGGTCATTCGCCGACGTTTCTCGCGCATTCTTTTGGAAGGTCGAAAAGTAGCGGGTGAACTCGAGGCTGACTTCTCTCAGGAATCTCCTTTGGAAGCCATGCGGCGACTGGAGAAAGAACGTGAAATGGCCGCCCATCCGCCCACCCATGCCTTCATTCGTCTGCCTGATCTCGTCATCGTGGACGGTGGCAAAGGTCAGTTGGGCATGGCGATGGAGGAACTTCAAAAACTCGGTCTCAGTGATCTGCCGTTGATTGGACTGGCCAAGCAACACGAAGAAATCTTTCGTCCGCATGAGAGTGATCCGATCCTGATTCCTCACGAACGAGGTGCTTTGAAATTGCTCCAGCGCATCCGTGATGAAGCTCACCGTTGGGCCAATGGCTACCATCAACTGCTTCTGGGGCGTCGAGTTGAGGAAAGCCTGCTCGATGATTGCCCAGGAGTCAGCGAAACCCGGAAAGCCAATCTTCTTAAAGCCTTCGGATCCGTGGCGCGGCTGCGGAAGGCGAAGGTGGAGGAAATCGCTGCGGTGCCTGGAATCAGCAAGACCTTGGCCGAGGGAATCGCAGACTTTTTGATCTCACGAAGCAATTCATGAAAAAATGCAGCACAGTGTTTGACAAAGCTTAGCAAGTCTCTATTCTTCTCATCCGCAGACAACGCTGCACGGCCCACAAGGCAATGCAC
>JAIXVB010000564.1 GCA_027483245.1 Verrucomicrobiaceae bacterium
GTGGTCTCCGAAGCCGCATATCCAGGTTCGATTCCTGGCGAGCGCACCAGCGGCAAAAGCTCTCGACCCGAGATGAGGGTCACCTTTGGCGGGCCATTCGAAGTAGCGGGTGAGGCGTGATGCAGTGTCGGCAGTGGTGGAGCGCTTGCCTTTCACGATCTCATCGATGCGACGCGGCGGTACACCAATGTCCTTGGCAATACGGTATTCATTCAGGCCGAGCGGCAGAATGAAGTCCTCACGAAGTACTTCACCAGGATGAATGGGAGCGTGTTTTTTTATGGAAAAACCTTCAATCCCTCGGCGCTGGCTGTCAGCCGTTGGCGATGGTCAAAGCTCAAGAAGTCGGTGGCTCCGATTTCGAGGGCGCTGGCGATGTGGATGAGGTCGAGACTGCGGGTGCCGGTGGTGGCCGTATGCTTCTGCGTGAGTGTGAGAGTTCGGTCGAGCACGGCAGCATGGTCAACTTGGACGATCTCAAAGCGACCTGTGGTGACATCATCAGTGAATGCCAGCCAGAGCAGGGCGGCTTGTTCGGCGGTAATGCGGCTATTTTTGACGGCGCGCTGGAATGCGTTGGCGATCTCGACACGATGCCAGTCGGTCAGTCTAATAGGTGGTGCCAGGGAGGCGCAGGCGGCATCAGCACGGGTTGAGTCGGCTTCATTGAGATAAAGCGCTACGACGAGGCTGCTGTCTGCCGCAGCACTCATGCGCCGCGACCCTCGTCCACGAGTGCCTGGGCGGTGCCTGCAGGTAGCATCTGCTCTCCAAAGATGGCTCGGCGGCGTGCGGCGAAGTCCGGCCAGCACACGGGCGCAGTGGCTGTCTCGGGCATGGCCATGCTATCCTCCGGCGGCATGAGGCGTGCGACGATTTTTCCCGCCTGCGTGATGACGACCGTTTCGCCATGTTGAACCAAGGCAACCCATGAAGGGAAGTCCTGACCGATCTGCTGGAGTGTGGCGACGCTCATAAACTGGAGGATACCGACCACCTGCAAAGCTGGCAAGGGTGAAGTGCTAGCGGTGGCTTGCTCATCGCAGGCGGATCAGCCTTCCCCTCCCGCGCCTCCTCCTCGATCACGATTCTAGCTGCGAGTTAGGCGAGTGCTCTTTAAACTGCGCTTGACGACCATGCACCACATGACAGCGGGATACATTAAGGGTTAGAAAAGTGAAGTTCCTGTGATCGTGTTCAAGTGGGCCTCAACACTGAAGGTGACGCAAGTGGGCTGGACGTGGCTTTTCTGCTTCCTCTTTAGACCGGGCTGGCGCTTGCGGTGGGTTCTGCTAGAAAGGGCGGCTTATGGCAAATAAAGGCACTCTTCTCATCACGGGCGGCGCGGGATACATTGGCTCTCATACGGTAAAGCATTTGCTCTCCCTGGGGGAACGGATCGTGGTGCTGGATAACTTGGTTTTTGGCCATGTGGAGGCACTGCCGTTGGATCGGGTGACCTTCGTTCAGGGAGATATGAGCGATGCGGCGTTGATGGAGCGCCTCTTCGCCGAGCATGCGCCGGAGGCGGTGCTGCACTTTGCGGCGTTTGCTTTTGTCGGGGAGTCGGTGACGGATCCGCTGAAGTATTACCGAAACAATCTCGCGGCTCCGCTGGTGCTGCTGGAGGCGATGCAACGCCATGGCTGCCAGCGATTCATTTTTTCTTCCACCTGCGCCACGTATGGAAATCCCGTGCAGGTGCCGATGAACGAGGATCACCCGCAAGCGCCGGTGAATCCGTATGGGGCTAGCAAGTGGATGCTGGAACGGGTGTTGCGAGACTGTGAGGTGGCTTGGGGTCTGAAGTCAGTCTTTTTGCGCTATTTCAATGCCAGCGGCTGTGATCCTGCGGGGGAGATCGGGGAGGATCATGAGCCAGAGACGCATCTGATCCCTCGCATCTTGATGGCAGCGAAGGGTGAGATTGATCAAATCACGGTTTTTGGCACGGACTACCCGACGCCCGACGGCACCTGCATCCGCGATTATATTCATGTCTGTGATCTGGCCAGTGCTCATGCGCTGGCCCTGGAATACCTGCGTGCGGGCGGTGCGACCACTCCTGTGAACCTGGGCACGGGCCGGGGGTTCAGTGTGAAAGAGATCCTGCAGACGGCGGAGACGGTGACGGGTAAGGTGATTCCGGTTAGCTACGGGCCGCGTCGCGCGGGTGATCCGCCAGAGCTCATCTGCGATCCAGCCAAGGCGAAGGCTGTGCTCGGATGGGAAGCCCAGTTTAAAGATCCACGCAGCCACATTGAGGCGGCTTGGAAATGGATGACAGGACCGCGTGGAGGCCGGTATTCGGTGATCAGTGATCAGTGATCAGTGGAGATGGAGCTCAAAGTCTAAGGTCTCAGGTCCAAGGTCGGACGGAGGCGAATCGTCCTCGTCCTCCTACTCGAACTCGTCCTCGATTCTAAGGGGCGGAGGTGCACTTGCGACTTTGCCAAAGTGAGATGGTTTTTGGGTGAAGCTGGCCTGCGCCTGCTCGGTTGTGGGTGACCATCAGCCTTCTCTACTGCTCGAATCGGCCTTTTGAGAGCCGACTGGGTCTTTGACTTCAGGAACTCAGCCTGAAAGCCGATGCTACGGATGATCCGCCCTTATTACCGTCACTTCTTGGGCGTCCTGTGAACTCTCCCCACTGGAGAATCGAGGACGAGTTCGAGTAGGAGGACGAGCACGAGGTCTCTCTGTTGGACCATGGACATGAGACATTTAACTCATCTCCACTGAATACTGATCACTGAAGA
>JAIXVB010000491.1 GCA_027483245.1 Verrucomicrobiaceae bacterium
AGTCCCATGCCCAGAACAAGGCCCGGGGCGAACCAAAGAATCATCCAGTGATCGATAAAACCCTCTTGAGGGTTGAGGCGGTTGTAATGCACCATGACAACATCACCCGTGCTGAGAGAGTCGGTCGCCATGGGGAGAAGGCAGCGAATCTCGTGACGCTGGCCTGCCTCATCTTTGAATTCTGCAATCGCATGCCTGGTGACCTGAGTGCTCGACTCATGGGGCTGACGCCTCCAACGCTCTGTCTCAACACTGTCGATTTCGATCAGCTGACCTTCCGTCTTGATGGACTTTGAAATGAAAAACGCACGGTTTCCCATCCAGATCAAACCGGTCAACGCCAGAAGCGCCCCGAAAAGGACAAAGCAACCGCCGACACGCTCGACCGTCCATTTTTCCGGGTCCCATCGAAACATGGCAAAAAGATGGTCTGAAGTCACGCAGAGTTCAAGAACACTGTAAAACCAGAAATCGAGAGGATGGGATCATGCCTGGAGCCGTCGGGTGGGAAGCACGCTTGCCAGGGAGCGCTTCTGCCTTTAAAAAGCGGCTCCGTTCAATCCAACCCCACACTTTCTCATGATCAAACTCACCGGTATCGCAGATGAAGCAGGCGCGTCGCTTGACGTGCAAATCCAGGCCCACCAACAGCTCGGTTGGGATAGCATCGAGTGCCGTGGCGTTGAGTATGCCGGGGTGAAAGGCAATCTTCATGAGATTCCAGAGGCTGTTTTTGACCAAGTCGTAGCTCGTCTGGAAGAGAAGGGGATGGGCGTCAGCGGTTTTGGTTCCTTGATTGGCAACTGGGCGAAAAAAATCACCGACGATTTTAGCATCACAGAAGCTGAGATCAGCCGGGCCATCCCTCGCATGCAGCGCTTGGGGGCCAAGCTCATTCGCGTCATGTCCTATGCCGTGTGTAAGGACGCCGATGGAAAAGACCTCGACGAACAATTCGTGCCCGAGCGCATCCGCCGCATGAAGGAGATCCACGCTCGGTTCGCGGATGCTGGACTCACTGTGGTTCACGAAAACTGCATGAACTGGGGCGGTATGAGCCCCACTTATGTTCAGCGCATGGCCGAAGCTGTGCCAGGCATGAAATGGGTCTTTGATACCGGCAACCCTGTGTTCATCGACGACCGAGATCGTCTTGGCAAAAAGCAGGATGCTTGGGAGATGTATCAGGCAGTGAAACCACACATGGCTCACGTCCATGTCAAAGATGGCATTTGGGACACCGCAAAAAACGATGCCGTTTACACCTACCCAGGTGAGGGAGAAGGACAGACGGAGCGGATTTTGAAAGACCTCGTGGACACCAGCTACCAAGGTTACATCAGCATTGAGCCGCATGTGGCTGTGGTCTTTCACGGCGCAGGTGCTGCAGATGAATTGTCGCCAGAGCAGAAGGCCAAGGAACAATTCGATAGCTACATTAAGTATGGTCAGATGCTGCAGGCAATGCTGGTGCGTCTAGGCGCTCAATTGGGCTAATTGGCAACGTGTAAAAAGGGTGAGTCGTGGGCGAAAGGCCTCGGCTCACCCTTTTTGTTGATCACAGACCTGCGTTGAAACTCGCCATCCGTTCATGATACTGAATGCGCGGCGCTGAGGCAGGATAACCTAAAGTGTGATTATGGGGGCTACGCTCACGCTGGTCAGAATAACAACTTTGCTCGGTCCGAGTTGGAACTGCATCAAATGTGAAAAACTTCTCAAAAGAAGCAAAAAGCTCTTGCGCCTTCCAAGATCTCCTGCAAGGTGAGCGCTCCCCAGCCCAAGCCCTCCTCGTGAGAGCTGGCTACAGATTCACGAAAGTGATTCTTTTGCTATCGGAGCAGTGAACCGGAAAAACACTGTGCAGAACCCTGACAAGGGTGGTTGCACTGTCTTCTTCTGATTCCATGCCCGATGGGCCATTCAGGAACGGAACATTTTTTAGACCATGCCCACCATCAATCAACTCGTCAGACACGGCCGCAAAGATAAAGCGGTGAAGTCGAAGTCGCCTGCGCTTGAAAGCTGCCCGCAGCGTCGCGGCGTTTGCCTTCAGGTCATGACCCGCACGCCGAAAAAGCCCAACTCGGCTTTGCGTAAGGTTGCCAAAGTTCGTCTGACGAACGGTTTTGAAGTCATTGCTTACATCGGTGGTGAAGGCCACAATCTCCAGGAGCACAGCATTGTGCTGGTCCGTGGTGGTCGTGTGAAGGATTTGCCAGGTGTTCGTTACCACATTGTTCGCGGAACACTCGACTGCTTGGGTGTTGATAAGCGTCGCCGTGGTCGTTCGAAATACGGTGCAAAACGTCCGAAGAAGGGTGCTGCCGCTGCTGCGCCTGCTAAAGGCAAGAAATAAGCCTTTGTTGAATTGAATCTCCGCTAAGTCCTCCACGATCCCTTAACGTTATGGCCCGCAGAAAAAGAGTTTACGACAAGCCTGTTCACAAAGATTCCCGCTTTGATAGCGAGCTTGTGGCCCACCTGATTGCTCGTGTCATGCAGAGCGGCAAAAAGTCTCTCGCAGAACGCATTGTTTATGATGCAATTGAGCAACTGAATGAAAAGAGCGATTCCATTGATCCTCTTGATCTTTTCAATCGTGCGATTGAAAACTCCAAGCCAAAAGTGGAAGTCAAGGCTCGCCGCGTCGGTGGCGCGACCTATCAAGTGCCGCTTGAAGTTAGCACAGCTCGATCTGAATCCCTCGCCATGCGCTGGATCGTTGGTTATGCTCGTGGTCGCAAGGGTCAGCCGATGCACCGTGCTCTGGCAAATGAGTTGAAGGATGCTTCGACAGGTCAGGGTGCCGCTGTCCGCAAGCGTGACGATGTGCATAAGCAAGCTCAGGCCAACCGCGCTTTCGCTCACTTCCGCTTCTAATAGCGCCTTCTTTTCCCATCACGCCTACTGGTCCACACCACACTTTTTTGTCACATGTCGAACCCTAATTCCCCTAGCCGCGAATATCCTCTGGAGCGCACCCGTAACATCGGGATCTGTGCCCACATTGACGCGGGCAAGACCACTCTGACTGAGCGAATCCTGTTCTACACGGGAATGATTCACAGAATTGGTGAAGTGCATGATGGCGCTGCTACAACCGACTGGATGGAGCAGGAAAAAGAGCGTGGTATTACGATCACCTCCGCCGCTGTGACGGCTCGCTGGAAACAGCTGAAGGAAGAAGGTATCTTTAAGCTTCGTGAAAACGAAGACATGCGAGTCAACATCATTGATACTCCTGGGCATGTGGATTTCACGGCTGAAGTTGAGCGTTCTCTGCGTGTTCTCGATGGTGCTATTTTCGTTCTTTGCGGTGTTGCTGGTGTTCAGCCTCAATCCGAGACTGTCTATCGCCAGGCTGAAAAATACGGCGTGCCTCGTATTGCCTTTGTGAACAAAATGGACCGCACAGGTGCCAATTTTGACAACGTGGTGAAAGACGTCCGTGAGAAGCTCGGTGCCAATGCTTGGCCGATTCTCATCCCGATTGGTGCTGAAGAAAATTTGATAGGTCAGATCGACGTAGTGAATCACAAGGCCATCATCTACAATGATGACGACCGTTTTGGCTCGACCTACACCGTTCGTGAGCTTGAAGGTGCTGAAATCACCAAAGCCAAGGAAGCCTACGATGGTCTTCTTGATCAAGTTTGCAGCAACGATGAAGAAATCGGCATGATGTTCCTGGAGGAGCAGCCCATTTCTATCAAACAACTCAAAGAGGGTCTGCGTCGCTGCGTGATTGCTAACAAAATCATCCCAATGGCGGGTGGTTCGGCATTCAAGAATAAGGGCGTTCAGTATCTCATCGACGCTGTCATCGATTATCTTCCAGGTCCTCTCGACATCGCTCCTCAAAAAGGTCATGTGATTGATGAGCCTGAAAATGAAATCGAAGCTATTCCAGATGACAATGGCAAGTTCATTGCTCTTGGCTTCAAACTCTGGTCTGATAAATTCGGTCGCCTCGTTTTCTTCCGTGTTTATTCCGGTTGTGTCCGCAAGGGTGATACCATTTACAATCCCCGCACTCGCAAGTCTGAGCGTGTGGGTCGCTTGATTCAGATTCAAGCTAGCGTGCATAAAGACATCGATTGCTGTTACTCGGGTGATATCGCCGCTCTCGTGGGTGTGAAAGATGTCCGCACTGGCGACACTTTCTGTGACGAAAGTCTCGAAGTTCTTCTTGAGCCTCCGACCTTCCCTGAGCCCGTGATCTCGATGGCTGTTGAGCCAAAGACCAAGGGTGACCAAGAGAAGATGGGCAATGCCCTTCAACGCCTCTCTGAAGAAGATCCTACTTTCTTCGTCAAGACCGATGAAGAAACCGGCCAAACCATCATTGCCGGGATGGGTGAGCTTCACCTTGAAATTCTTTGCGACCGCCTCAAGCGTGAGCACAAAGTGGAAACCAACACTGGCAAGCCGCAAATCGCCTATCGTGAAACCCTCACGAAAGATGCAGATGGCGAAGGTAAATTGGTCAAACAATCCGGTGGTCGTGGGCAGTATGGACATGTGGTCGTGAAGGTCCGCCCTGGTGAAAAAGGCTCCGGCATCGTTGTTGAAAACAAGACTGTGGGCGGAAGCATTCCGAAGGAGTTCATCAACCCTTCTAAAGCAGGTTGCATTGAAGCCGCTCTGAACGGCATCATCGCTGGTTATCCAGTGATCGATATGCAGATCGACTTGGTTGATGGATCAAGCCATGACGTTGACTCCAACGAAAACGCTTTCAAGATGGCCGCTATCTTTGCCGTCAAAGACGCTTTGAAGAAAGCCAAGTGTATCCTGCTTGAGCCGATCATGGCAGTCGAAGCTTCCACGCCTGAAGATTATCAAGGTGATATCATGGGTGACCTTAACCGTCGCCGTGGTAAAATCCAAGGCATCGATACCCGCGGGACTACAGCGATCATTCGCTCTGAAGTTCCCCTGGCTGAGATGTTTGGTTATTCCACTACCATTCGCACTCTGTCATCTGGACGCGCTAGCTACTCCATGCAGCCTTCCCACTTTGAGCAGGTGCCACAGCAGATCGTGGAACAGATCGTCGAGCAGCGCGGCGGCTCCAAGAACTAAGCATTTAAAGAAAACCATTCACGGACATACGCCATGAGCAATCAGAGAATCAGAATCCGCCTCCGCGCTTACGACTACCGCGTGCTTGACAAGAGCACTGCAGACATCGTCGAAACAGCGAAGCGCACGGGTGCGAAAGTCGCCGGCCCGATCCCTCTTCCGACCCGTATCGAGAAGTTCACAGTGAATCGTTCTCCTCACGTGGACAAAAAGTCCATGGATCAGTTCGAAATTCGCACACACAAGCGCCTGCTTGACATTGTGGATCCAACCTCCCGCACTGTGGACGAGCTGAAAAAGCTTAATCTCCCTTCTGGCGTGGACATCACGATCAAAATCTAGTTCCACCCTCGAAAACTCACTGAGGTAATTATTATGTCTTTAGGATTGATTGGAAAAAAAGTCGGCATGACGAAAGTCTATACCGATAAAGGTGAAGCGATTGCTGTCACAGTGGTGGATGTTAGCGGCAACGCTTTGATCCAGGTGAAGCAAGCTGCAGGCAAAGATGGCTACAGCGCTGTTCAACTCGGGTATGACGACCAAAAAGAAAGTCGCATCACGAAGCCTCTCCTAGGCCACTTCAAGAAGCACGGCGTCTCCGCAAAGCGCATTGTGAAAGAGTTTCGTCTGGCTTCAGATGAGCAGCTTCCAACTGCTGATACTAAA
The DNA here is from genome assembly GCA_027483245.1 of Verrucomicrobiaceae bacterium. Taxonomy (GTDB): domain Bacteria; phylum Verrucomicrobiota; class Verrucomicrobiia; order Verrucomicrobiales; family Verrucomicrobiaceae; genus Prosthecobacter. Next base: position 5,758 of record JAIXVB010000491.1, read on the forward strand.
ATCGATGCAGGTTTGTTCAGCACTGGTCAGTGGGTTGACGTGATCGGCACAACCAAGGGTAAAGGTTTCCAAGGCGTTGTGAAGCGCTGGAACTTTGCCGGGCAGCCCCAAACACATGGTTCTATGATGCATCGTCGTCCAGGTTCCATCGGTTGCCGCCTCACTCCAGGTCTCGTCTGGAAGAATCAGAAGATGCCTGGTCACGACGGTGTGGACCGTGTGACGACACAAAATTTGAAAGTCATCCAGAGCCGTCCCGAAGAAGGCGTGCTTCTCATCAGCGGAGCAATCCCTGGCAACAAAGGCAGTATCGTTGTCGTGCGCCCTGCCAAAAAGAAGCTGGCTCCAGCTAAGTAACCCGGAGGAATTGAATCATGTCAGCAACCGTCCTTTCAACTGAAAGCGCCAAGCAGGCCAGCTTGAACCTCGTCGAGGGTCATCAAGGCAAGCAAGCACTCAACGATGTCCTTGTCGCTTATCGCGCCAATCGCCGTCAAGGTAACGCACACACCAAATCCCGCGCCGAAGTTTCTGGCTCAGGCTCTAAACTCTGGAATCAAAAAGGAACCGGTAATGCTCGTATGGGCAGTAAGCGTTCTCCGATCTGGTCCGGCGGTGGTGTCGTCTTTGGTCCTAAAACTCGCGATTGGTCCAAAAAGACTACCAAAAACGTGAGAAAATTGGCCTTCCGAACAGCGCTTACTGCCAAGATCTCAGATGGTGCGATTTCCACGATCCCAAGCTTTTCTGTCGCTGATGGCAAAACAAAGAGCTTCGTGAGCGCCGTTGAAAGCCTCTCGACTGCTAAGAAGACACTGATCGTGGGTGCCTTCGATGAACTCACCTTCCGTTCTGCACGCAACGTGCAAAATGTACAGCTCATTTCCGCTGAAGACGTCAATGCAGAACATTTGCTGCTTTATCCGCAGGTTCTCGTGATTGCTGACGCTCTCCCAACCCTCGCCCGGAGGACTGCCTGATATGAAAGATCCGCAAACGATCATCCAAACCATCCGTCTCACTGAAAAAGCCACGATGCTTGGCGAAACGAACAATGAATATGTGTTCGTCGTCCACCCAAAGGCTAACAAACTGGAGATCAAGCAGGCAGTCGAAAAGCATTTCGGCAAGAAAGTCGAAACTGTCCGGACCGCTAACTATGCTGGCAAAGCCCGTCGCGAACGTCGTGCTGATTATGGCCGCACAAACCACTGGAAGAAGGCAATTGTCCGTTTGAAAGACGGCGAGCGTCTCGACCTCGTGTAATCCTCAATTTTCGGTAACCCTTTAAACAGAAAGACGCAGAGCCATGGCGCTGAAAACTTTCAAGCCCAATACCCCGTCAAACCGCTACAAGGAGTGGAACTCCTTTGAGGAGATCACTAAAGACACACCGCAGCGCAGCCTTACCGTTGCTCTCCGAAAATCTGGTGGTCGTAATAACACTGGTCGTATCACGACTCGCCACATTGGTGGTGGTCACGAGCGTCGTTATCGTCTGATCGACTTCAAACGCGTTCGTCGCGATGAAGCTGCTAAGGTGATCGCTATCGAATATGATCCCAATCGCTCCGCTCGCATTGCACTGGTCGAATACAAAGACGGTGAACGCGCTTACATCCTCGCTCCAAACACCCTTCAAGTGGGTGCTAGTGTGATGGCCGGTGAAAAAGCAGCGCCAGAAGTGGGCAATGCACTTCCGCTCCGCAAGATTCCTCTTGGAACCTCCATCCACAATGTGGAACTGGTTCATGGTCGTGGTGGTGTTGCTGCACGTGCAGCAGGCCAAGCAGCGATCCTTTCTAACCGAGAAGGTGACTTTGCTTTGGTGCGGATGCCTTCTGGTGAAATCCGCAAAATTCACTCAGAATGCTATGCGACCATCGGTCAAGTGGGCAACACTGAGCACATGAATGTGGTTTCTGGCAAAGCTGGACGCACTCGCTGGCAGGGAACTCGCCCAACCGTTCGTGGTATGTGTATGAACCCGATCGACCATCCTAACGGTGGTGGTGAAGGTCGTTCCAAATCCGGTGGTGGTCGTCAGCATCTTCTCAGCCCTTGGGGCCATGCGAAGGGTGAAAAGACCCGCAATAAAAAGAAGGCGACAAACAAGCTGATTGTTCAGACTCGCCACGCTAAGAAGTAACCTGTTTTCCGAATTCTGATTCACTAGCCCTATGGCACGCTCACTCAAAAAAGGACCTTTCGTCCAGCAAGCCCTGCTCGAGAAAGTTGACAAACTCAACGACGCTGGTCAAAAGCGTCCTGTAAAGACTTGGGCGCGCAGCTCAATGATTACCCCGGATCTTGTTGGTCACACCTTCTTGGTCCACAATGGCAAAGACTTCGTGAGCGTTTACGCGACCGAAAACATGGTCGGACATCGCCTCGGTGAATTTGCGTTGACGCGTATCTTCAAGGGTCATGGTGCTCACACGGTGAAGGCTGCTAAGTAATTTAAAGCTGACACCTTCAATTCACGAAATTATGATGTGTTCTCTGAGCCAACTCTCAATCCAGCGCGTTCTGTTGCTTCTTGCAGCAGTGACGACCTGTAGTTTGAGCCAGGCTCAGACTTCCTTCGAACTTCAAGAATTGAACACCACGTTGCAGGTGGCAGCGCAAAAGATTCAAACTCTTGAATCCCAACTCGCTGCTGCCAAAGACAAAAATGATGCACTTACCCAAAGTGCGGCTGCGGCAAATCAAGAAGCTACCGAACTTAAGGATCGCTATGAGCGCTTGAGAGGTCTTTTGGAAGGTCTTGGAATCGCAGCTTTGGAGAACTCAACCGACCAGACTCAGGAGAGACTCCTCTCCTCACTGAGTGACTTGCGCATCGCTCAATCTTCCCGCTCCAAGTTGGAAGAAAGTTTGATGGAACTCGCAGAAGCTTCGCTGCAATTTGCGAAAACAGTTTCAAATCCAGAACCACGGTCCAGCGAACAGCTCTCGAAGGCACTGGGCAAGGCCGAAAACGCTCTAGTCGTCGCTTCTGGAAACGAACAGGAGAAAAATCAAAACAAGGGCAATCTCGAGGAAGCTCGCGTTGTCAGCCTCAAATCAGAACTTGGTTTGGCCATTTTATCAGTCGGATCTCGTGATGGCGTGAAGCCTGGGATGCCATTCGAAATTTACCGCGAGGATAAACCCATCGCAAAGATCCTTGTCACTGAAGTGCGCAGCTCTATTAGCGGTGCAGTGGTTCAGGAGCTAGCAAACGCAGCTGATCCGGTGAAGGTCGG
>JAIXVB010000324.1 GCA_027483245.1 Verrucomicrobiaceae bacterium
AGGCCGGTGAGCGGTGGTCAGTGGTCAGTGGTCAGTGGTCAGTGGTCAGTGGTCAGTGGTCAGTGGTCAGTGGTCAGTGGTCAGTGGTCAGTGGTCAGTCCGATGTGGTGTGACGTTTGACTTTAGCGATCAACCTTGATCGATCAGCAATCAGCACGTGGAGAGCAGTCGTGTGTGCTCTGTCGCTTGTCTGTAACGATCAGCCATCAACCTTCAGCACGTGGTCATCTGCCAGCGATAGTCAGGGGCGGATGCGTTCTCTGGCAACACGCCCTTTGTAGATGCCTGAATCAGGAGAGTAATAGGTCTCGATGCCTTTCTTCTGCGCAAATTTGACATGCATACCTTCCCAGAAACTGTTGTTCTCATTCTCAATCCACTCGTCCAATTCGAGACGGTGAAGTGACCAACCTATCATCACATCGATTGCCTCGAGATCACCAGCCAGCGCAGCAGCACGCGCTAACTTCGCATCGCTCTGAGATGGGATGATGGGAGGATCAATGACGGGTGGTGCCGGTCTGGACCCACAGGAAAGACACCCCACTGAAACCAACAGACAAAAGAGAAAATCGCGACAGCGAGCAACCTTATGGCTTGATCGCTTCTCGAGGTATTTTTCCTTTATACAATTCATGGTCTAGACCGTATGGGGTGGTTCGGTTTTGCTTTTTTGCCTCAGTCCTCAATCGATTTTTCCAATAGTTCATCGTCTCGTTTTCGAGCATCTCATCGAGAGGGAGTTCAAAGGTCCAATTGACCATCGTTTGCAGTGCTTCTAAATCTCCCTTGAGGGCTTTCTCTCGTGCCTCCCTTGCTTCTAAATGGGTGATTTTCTCCTCTGGTTGTGGAGTCGCATATTCAGTATTTGAACAGCAGGTCAGAAACAAAATCATCGGAATGATTTCAGCTGAACGCAGGAAGCTTTGTGCAAATTGGTGCATCTTGAACTGGGGTCGTTTTTTCGCGGTTGAATAGATGACTTTGAAGCTTGTTCCGGTGTATTCTTGGCATGCCAAAGCGGTTGAGGTTAAGGAGTCAGGCGGGCCATAGTAATGGTCTCTCGACTACATGTAGAGCAGGCCAATGGAGGCAGTGAAAACAGCCTGTCCTCAGCAACCGATCATTGCGTTATTAACGGCGAATGCATTCTCTGGCAACACGCCCTTTGTAGATGCCAGAATCATGAGAGTAATAGGTCTCGATGCCCTTCTTCTTTGCTGCTTTATAAAACCGTCCTTGCCAGAAGCTCACTGTTTCTGAGTTGCCCCACTCATCGAGCTGCGTTTGTTGAAAAGCCCAACCTATCATGGTATCAATCGCGGTTAGGTCTCCCTGAAGGGCAGCTTGCCGCGCCGCCTTCGCCTCAAGTCTAGAGGGTATTGGTGGAGTCGAAATGATAGGCGGCTCAGGCCTCGACGCACAGGAAAGGCACCCCACTGAAGCCAATACACAAAGGAAAAATCTAAAGTTCACTGCCTGCCTTTGGGTTTTGGAAGTGGCTGTCATGGGGAGATTCAAACTTGGCCGAAAAATTGGGTCCACCTCAATCTTCAAGGCTTGAATTGTTCTTTAGCAATACGTCCACGGTAAACTCCTGAATTTGCTGCGTAATAAGTTTTGATGCCCTTTCTGTTTGCTGAATGCACTGCCATTCCTTTCCAATATTGAACCGTTTCAGAATCTCCCTCGTCATCAAGAGGTGTTCGCTCCAGTGCCCACGCTATCATCGTATTGATTGCAGCGATGTTTCCACCAAGAGCCAACGATCGTGCACCTCCAGCCTCTGCCCCAGATGGTGTGCGTGGAGGGTTGATCCTAGGTGGGGCAGGTTTAACGCACGAAAGACAACCCACTGAAACCAACAGACAAAGGAGAAAATCGCGACAGCGAACAAGCTTATGGCTTGATGGCCTCTCGAGGTATTTTTCCTTTATACAATTCATGGTCTAGACCGTATGGAGTGGTTCGGTTTTGCTTTTTTGCCTCAGTCCTCAGTCGATTGGTCCAATAGTTCATCGTCTCGTTTTCGAGCATCTCATCGAGAGGGAGTTCAAAGGTCCAATTGACCATCGTTTGCAGTGCTTCTAAATCTCCCTTGAGGGCTTTTTCGCGTGCTTCACGTGCTTCAAGATTTGTCACCTTCACAGGTGGTCGCGGGGTCGCATATTCAGTATTCGAACAGTAGGTCAGAAACAAAATCATCGGAATGATTTCAGCTGAACGCCTAAAGCTTTGAGTAAATGTGTTCATTTTGGATTGGGGGGTGAACTTTTTCCGCGGTTGAATAGGTGACTGAAAAAATCACCAATTTTTTGCAGATTATTGCGATATCTCGGCAAGCCAATGGAGTGACTGGAGCCATCCGCTTCAAATCGAATTAATTGGCCTGGTTTACTGTAATCAGGTTCCCATTTGCTTGTTTTAGGCTCTTTGGGGTTAGTCGGAGGTCCAACAAAATAATCCCCGTTCGCTTTGGGCCAACCAAAATTGTCAGCTCCAGTTGCAGGTTTACCGGTCAATGCTGCCCAGAGCCTGGCAAAAGGATTTGATGTTGGTGAATTTCCAAATTTTTGTTCACTCGGGTGACCTTGAGTATTGCCTACATTGCAAGATATAAAAAAGGTTTCGGTAATTTTGTCCCAGCCTGGAAAAGATGGGTGGTCATTTATGAACTTAAGTAAAGCATTGGGTTTCATGCTAGTTCCACTAGTCATTTCAGTATTTCCGTTATAGGAAATGGATTTGTTGGATCCATGACCGCCGATTACTAGAATAGTGGGATGGTTGGCATAAGGATGAGCTTGAACATTGGTATAAGCAACTTCAGTTGGGCTGAACATATTTATTAAAATCAGCCCGCTCGGGTCATTGGCCATCAGGGGATTGCTGCCGGCGTAGGCATACCAGTTGTTGCCCCCTTCAAAGCCGATGGGGTCGGGGTTGACGAAGCGGCGTAGGCCGGGGTGATAGTATCTCGCTCGCATGTAGAGCAGGCCGTTGGGGTCAGTGATAACCCCCTGCTGGCCGCTGAACAAAAAGGGTGTCACGGCCAGAGCACGGGTGTGTTTGTCGGGCATCAGGTTGATCTCAGGGCGCACGGGGGCCGCTCCACTGCGTTGGGGCGGTGACTCGGCATGAACCACCGCGCCATACACGTCATACTGCACCCAGAGCACATCGCGCTGCTGGTCATCGGTCACCGCGACGGTGTTGCCGATCTGGTCGTGGTGATGAACGAGTGTTTTCTCAAGGGCCGTGTAACGCACGGGATTGGAGTTCGGAACAGCGGTCATCGCTCCCAGGTCAGGCTCCACTTCGTAGAGCAGGCCCAGGCCATAGACACACCACGTTACTTTGCCACCCGGGCCCACCCGCTTGAGGACTTGGCTCAAGGGAGCGTGAGTGCTGCTGGTGTAGGTCGTGGTTTGGCCGCCGAAAGTTGCTGTCTGGCGCACGCCTTCCGCGTCATACGTGTAACTCGAACTCACGCCGCGGACAGTGCCCGTGACGAGGCGATTGCGCGTGTCGTAGGCGAGGCTCATGTTACGCGAGTCAAGAGGATCAGGGCTGGTGAGCAAGTTGCCATCCAAATCATGAGTGGTGGCTTGGCCATTGACGGTGAGTAGCCGATTGTCAGGGCCATACGCGGCGTTGAAGGGGGTGCCTGCCGTGCCGTAGGGGTAAGGTCGCGCGAGACGGCTGGTGAGGTGGCTGTCATCGTTGAACCCAAAACGGAACAGGGAGATGAGTCGTCCATCGGCCACCCAACTGTCTTTGATTTCCTTCAGACGGTCGATCGGATCGTAGTCCATGTCGCAGACGCTGCCGTTGTGGCGGATGATTTTCTTCAAGCGCCCCGCGATGTCATATTTATATTGCGTGGTTCGATTGGCCCAGTCGATGACCTTGATGAGCCTCTTGTGAGAGTCGTATTCATAACGGACTGATTTTCGGTTGGTTCTGAAAGGCGTAGAAATGGTCAACAAACGAGTCGTGGAATCAGGCATGGTGACGGTCATTTCTTTATCCACGGGATAGATAACTCCGCGCAGTAGCCCATCACTGCCATAGACATAATCGAAGACTTCACCGCGTGCGTTGGTGATGCGACTGAGCTGGCCTTGATTCGCATAATCATACACTCGGCTGATGGTCTGACCATTCTCCGTGAGGCTGCTGAGTTGAAGTCCTGCGTCATAACCCAGAACGGTCTCTGAATTGCCGCTGTTCACCCCGTCCTTCTTGCGCAAGAGGCAGTTGTCACTGTTGTATTCGAGGAACTGAGTGGTCTGACCGGAGGGCTCCACCACTGTGTTTAAAACATCGCGATTCGTATACCAGTGTTGGCGGATCATTTCCCCCGTGGGCTTGAGAGTGGCTTTTGGGCGGCCCAGACTGTCATAGGCAAAGCGCCACTGCTTGCCATTGCGGTCCGTCATCGCCACCAGCTTACCCTGGGCATTGTGCCAGGAGGTCGTCACCTGATTGAGGGCATCCGTCGTGGTGCTGGGCAGGCTGGAGAACCCGACATGGGTCGTCTTGGTCTCGCGCAGCATTGGGGAGATGACTTTTTGAACCCTGCCCAGCGAATCAAATTCGGTGGTGACACGATGATTGAGGGGATTGGTGATCACATCTGGCCGATCAAGGAACTGCCGGGTTGTGGTCACGGTGCGATTGAGTGGGTCCGTGGCCGTCTTCTGCCAGCCACGCTCATCATAGCCGATCGAACTGACAGGAGTGCCGGCTTCTGTTTGTGATCCGACCGTGCGTATCAGCTTGCCGAGGGCGTTGTATTGATGGCTGACGACGCGTGGAAAAAGATCATCGCCGTGGCCATCCTCTGTTCGAATCACATCGCCAAAAGCATTGTAAAAGGTCGTCTGGCTGTAAGTAGAGCCGAGTGCCGCAAAGGAAATGACTCCGGCCGTGTTTTTTTGCATCTGTCCTGAAAGCTTCTGAACGACGATGACAGGAATGGATGCGGGATTGGCTGCCGCCGCCGCTGGCTCAGGCAAAGTCTGGTAAGCCACAAGGCTGGTGATGAAGCCCAGGCCTGTGCGGCTCTCCAACATGGCAGAGGGTCCCGACAATGTATGAGGCTCGTGAGCCCAGTTGTAGAATGTCGTGGAGGGTGTTTCGGTGGATCCTCGCAGCTTCGACTCTTGAATCAGGCGTCCGCGTGTATCGAAAGTGTAGGTGAAGGTGCCGTCGGGTGTGACCTCTTTCGTCACATTGCCACGCAGATCGCGAGTGAAGGTTGTCGTCCGGTTCTGGGGTCCTACCATCTGCTCGGGCGCAGGGTCTCGGCCTGGTGCGGCGGTGGTTCCGAACTTGTATTTTAGAACCGTCGGCTCACTTCCTGTGGTCGAGATCTTCGTGGGTAGTCCCTTGTGCCATTCGCTGGTGTTTTCATACTCATACGTGGTGATGATGTTTTGCGGGGTCGTGTGGGTCACCAAAGAAAAGTTTATGGAAGTCTGAGTGGAGCTTGCGTTCCAGACGCCATGCTGTGTTTCAGAGAGCAGCACACCTTCTCGTGGATCCACATCAGGATCACGGAAGTTTGCGTTGAGGGGATCCGTGTAGCCATTGGCACGATTCCAAGCCAGGGCCGAATAAAAAGTGCGTTCCGAAAGAAGCTCCGAGGCTGGTCCATAGACGGCAACGATGCGGTCTTCATCATCCAGCCCATAACTCGTCAGCTTTCCTTCGTTGTCTCTCACGCCGATCAAACGGCTGCGCGCATCATAATGAAACTCGGTGGTGTGGCCTTGGGGATTGATCTCCTTGCTCATGCCAGGGAGCCATTCGTATTTCCATTCCTGGGTGGCTAAACCCTGTGAACGTTGGCGTTGGACACGCCCATCTCCTCCATAGAAGTTTTGCATCACCACCCGGCTTTGAGGATCGGTGGTGGTGATGAGTCGGTTGCCTGGTTCATACGCATAAACATACTTGTGTGCTGCCGTCGCGCAGACAGGCGGTTGAGCAGCTTCAAGAAGATACTTTTTGCTGTCTGTCGCCGTTCGGTAACCCAGTTGTAACCTTGCGCTGTCAGTGCTGGCGGTGACCTTGGAAAGGCGTTCAGCATCGAGGTAAGTTAAGGTCAGGTAGGGGTCTGTGGAAGTGCCCTGTGGATTGCTGGAAATCCTGGTGATCCGCCCATACGCATCCACGATGTAATCCAACGCATTGCCATACGCATCCTCATCCTTGGTGCAGTAGTGATAGCCGTCCGTTTTAAGGGGAGAAAAAGTCATGCGCCCCGCATACCGGCGTTCCAGTGAATAGGTTCCTGCTGCATTGCGGATTAACTTCCACTCGGGCAAGCCAAGCGGTGAACGATATGACACATTTTTGAGATAATCCCCATCCTCCTTGGCGATGCGCGAAAATCGGTAGTCTGTATCCCCGATCGAAAGAATCGCATCGCTGTCCACCAGCTCATCAGTGGCCCAGGTCGCGACACAAGATGCCGCAATCAGAGAACGTGTGCGATTCCAGAAAAGCTTGGCAGGTCGATTGGCAGCTCCGGCGGGTCGGGTCGATAATTTGGTGTCTTCAGCCGCCGTCGCAATCAGTTCCTTCAGAACCAAAATGGCCGCGATCATGGAAGCCGCATCTTCAGGTCTTCCGGACTCACCGAACTGCGCCCCAAGTCCAGAACGAATGGCCAAACGCTTCAAGTGATTGTGGGTCCAACCGTAACCCATTTTACCGCTGCGATCCAAGGCCTTGCCGCTGTTGTAATATCGGGTAAAGACCAACTCTGGCTGACCCCGCACGGACAGGTCTGTGGTCTCGGAAATGTAGGCTCCGGTGCGCATGTCGATCGGATCGTTGCCATGTGCGTTAGGCGAGTTTGGATTGGCCACGGATCCCGCCTCACCTCCATGTGGATTCGAGACTCCGGAAAGCCCTTGTGCCAAGCCAGACAAAAATCGACTCAGCAAATCAACCGGGTTGATTTTGGAAAGCAATCCCGAAAGCCCTCCCTTGGCCGAACCAATGGTGTATCCATAAAAGGGCTCGGCAGCGAAGACATACCAGCCCGTCAATCCATCCCGAACAGATCCGTTTTGATGCGGCATTAACAAAGAGTAAAGGGCCGTCGCATCATTGCTCACTTCTCCAGGCACACCATGAGTGACATAGGTCTGAATGATCGATTGATACTTGTTAGTGGCGTTATTGACTCGAGTCACATCCGCTGAACTGGCACCAAATGTCGGGTTCCCCAATTCGGGACCGAGGACGTAGATGGGCTGGCTGGTGTTGGATTTGGCCAGAAATTTGGCCGTCGAAAAGGCCTTATTGGTGCTGCCGTCCTGTGCCTGTTGAACAACGCTGTGTTCTAAGCCAGAAGCCAACCAGCCGAGCACTCGATGCCAACTTTGATAGGGGTTGAAGCCATCATAACGTGCAAAATTATGTCCAAGAGAGACGGTCTGAAAGTCAACCGTCACGCGCCCATCGATGAAACCTCCAGAGGCGATCCGATACAAACAATCTGACGACGCTTGAGACAAGCCCGAAGTAAGATCAAGCACCTTGCCATACTGGTAACCATAGCTGGCGATCATCAGGTTGAGGCTTTCCAACTGCATCTGAATGGAGGTGTCCAGAACTCCTTGATCTCGCAGTTGAGACATGCGTTCTCCACATTCGGCGAGGTAGGCTTCGCTGAAGGTGTTCAGGTAGGACCAGGAGTGGAGGTAGAGAGCGGAGGGAATGAACACGGAATACGGCGAGAAGTCACTTGCTGGAGATTGGTTTGTATTGCTGATGCGTTGACGTGTGCCGTTGGTCACAAATCCATCAGATGGTGCCGTCGCATTGAAAGCGGGGTATTTGGGCAGACCTTCAATAGCCAGAACACAGATACCAGCGCCATTGGTTCCCAGACCGTAACCTTGATTGGTTTCACGAAAAATTTCCTCACCACCAAGACGCAAAGTAGCTATTCCTGAAACATTGGGGTTAACGCCATTCTGCTCCATGGTTAATGATTTGCCCATCATGGCTGGCATTAAAAATGAGCTGCAGACTGTCCACCCTTGGATTTTACGAGTTCTCGCAAGGTCTCCATCCTGACCCCATCCCCAAGACAAGGTCCACGCATGGTCTTCCACTGGAAAAAAATCACTTTCTTGGGGATAACCCGTCAACTGTGTGGAGGTCGGCACTACATCGGTGATGCCCGCTCCGAGAGCCCCCACTCGCCAGGGAAGGCCAAAGAGTTTGAGATCTGCGACATCTTCAACTTCGGGATGTTCTTCCTGCAAGAATCCCAGAATGTCATTCATCGATACGTTCGCTTTGTCACCCCCCAGTCGGAACTGATCATAGAGTGCATCTGAATACTGTTTCATGCGGCGCTTCACTTCCGCTAAGTTGCTGAACCCGACTCGATGCACATTCCCAGCGTTGGGAATCAAGGCGGAGGCCGCAGGCGGATTGGCTGCAAAGGCATTCAAGAATGCGTTGTGATCATAGGCTGGAATGACAGGAATGTTGGCCTGTGGGACGTCCAACCAACGCCGTCTGGGAAAGGCCGGGTCCAGATGAATCCATTCCCCGTTGATTCGAACCTTCACCCAGACTCGATCTGCAACGATGTGGTTTTCCGCGTTCGGAACCGATCGCATGCTCCACAAATTGCTTTTCAAGATGCTGGCGATTGAGTTTCTTTCGACATTGGCGAGTCCTAACAAACCGGCGAGCTCGCTCGCTGTGGGCAGGCCCTGCTGAGCGTTCTGCGAACTCCAGCCGGTCAGGCCTGCGAGACTGAAACAGTACTTTGAAAACAGTGGAATTTTGACACGCGCGCTAACATATCGAATGTCGTCTCCTGGGATCTTGCCTGAAGCGCGAAACAGACTGTAAAGCAAAGCGGCTTTGTCCCCAGCTCCACCGCTGCCGAGAACCAGCGTCATGTGCGCGCCTTTGTTTGCCTTGGGCTGATGTTCCGTGCGGATTTGATCTCGCACGAATTTGAAGATTTCAACAGGATCGCCATTCAAGCGATCCGCGATCGCTTGAATTTTAGGCGTTGGAAAATCCACCAAGTCTTTGGCGCTCGCACGGTTAGGCTCATACTTTTGATTGTTGGGTGGCGCAGCAGCCCTTTCCTGAGCGAGGAGATGAACACGTCGTTCAGTGGCTTCCAAAATGTCGTTTGGAATGCTCGCAAGGTCATTCACCGAAAGCAGAGGAAGTTCAGAGAAGGTAAGACTTCTTTTGCTTCGATCGATGACGCTATTGCTTTGCGACGACATCGCCTGAATCCCACCACTCGGAGAAGGGGGGGGTGGTGTGGGCAAGGAGGCAGCGGGAGCGAAGTCATTGCCATTGTTGAAATGGAAACTGGGAGCCGGTTCGGAATCAGCCGTGTTTTGAGCCTGCGCCAAGTTGCCGAAGCTGAACAGCACAAGAGCTCCGATGCATGGAAGTCGTGAAGACATGATGGATGAAAAATTGAAGCTCTGTTCAGAGGTTGACCGCACTAATGTTACCCTCAGCATCCAAGGTGTAACCGTGCGGGGATTGGGTGATCACGGCTTCCAGTCTGCCGAGTGCGTCCGGCTGAAACTTTTGGGCCGAAGGAGAGGATGCGTCGTCATCCGCATCTGAATTCAGTCCAAATCGGGTTTCATCGGCATCCAGAATGCCATCATTGTCTGAGGTGTTGGAAGAATTGGAAGCAGCACCTTCACTGGAACCCCCAGGTGATTCACCATCCGTTGTCGCGGAGAAGGGGGGAATCTCAAAACTGAAGGCACGTTTTGCTTGGCCAATGTTGGCCACGGCATGGTCATCACCCTCTTGAATAGGATCCAGCCACGATGGAATCTGCGAGTTGATGCCGAGTAGGATCATCCTTTCATGAAACAGTCGAGAGAGAGCCTTGATCTGACCCACGGTGACGGCGGCATAATCATCGGAAGAAGTGCCAGCATTCCAACTCTGAATCAGGCTGCGCAGTTGTGTTCCGCTGCCACCCTGATTTGGGTAGGTCGCTTCCATTTCATCATGTGCCAAGCGGGCTAGGCGCTTGAGCTGTCCCTGATTGACCGCTGCAAAGTCATCGGGTTCTTTGGTTTGATCCACGACTTGTCTCGTCTCCCACCAGAGAGGGGCCGTTAACACGTGGCCCACGGGAAAGAGGCCAAAGAAGAAAAGCCACCCCTTCGATGTCATTTTTTTCATACCGAATAGCTTTCAGAGATGGCTTCAAATTTTGAAGGCCGATGGATTTTCATGGCTGAGGACCTGAGGTGTAAGATCCCATGTCCAGATCACCCGCCGGCCGCACACGCAGCACGCCACGCACTTTCACATCCCCTTCGACTTGGACGACCCCGCCAAAGTGGGCACTCTTCGCCGCGATCTGAGTCTGGACTGTCGAAGCGGTGCCGCTGATCTGCTCTTCACGCGTGAATTGAATCGATTCTGACCGCAGTTGGCTGGTGCTTTTCTCGGTCGATTTACCGTTGCTGGTTTCAGACCGCACTTGAGTGAACGTCTTGAATTCATTCACACGAAGTTCCGAGGTTTCGAGCTTCTCTTGATTGCCATCCCACGGTGTTTGGTAGGATTGAGTGAGGCTGTCCGTTAGCAGGGCCATCATACGGTTGTCATCCCTGCTGGGCAACCGCAGCCCCCCATCCCACAGGACGAGAATGTCTTTCGCTACGCCAGAGTCGGAAGGCACCTGCCATGCCCAATTGGTGTCTGAACGTGCGGCGGTGAACTGAATCTTTGGCACACCCTGGGCATAGTCGGTGTATGAGCTCTGATGGGGAGCTACCCAGACCTGCCCGGGTTCGGAATGAGTGCCAATGATGCCCCAGTAATTCGAATCCACCCAGGAATCTCCCAGATAATCATCCCCATAAATAGGCTCCGAACGTTCAGGTTCGATCCTGTTTCCTGTCTCATCAAACACAGGGCTAATCGTGATGGTGCCGACTTCCTGCTGCGAGTGTTGTGCCTGCCACCGACCGCTCTTGATCCAGCCATAGTCCTCGACGGTGGTGTAGCCATCCTCGTAATGTCCCTCGACGGTGTAAGGAACGGTGACCTCCGTGTTGGCTTGAGCGACACTGACCTTAAATGCGCTAGAGGATGCGTGTGGAGAGCTCTGTAACCCATAATGAACGGTGCCAAAAGAAGCTGGACCCGCGATCGTGGCACTGGCCTGAATCGTCAGGTGATCTGCCGTAAGGTCCGCCGACAGAAGATCTAGAGGCGATCCCAGGAGTGCGCTGGCTATTAAGAGCGTGGGTTTCAGTTTCATGACGATGAGATTCGTGGGCGTTGAGCAGATTTGACCGTTCACCGGCTGGGCCATGACTGAATCGTGACAACTCAGATGCGCGGGTGATTCCTTGATTTCCTGAGAAAGGGATATTCAAAGAGCTAGGATTGGTCAAATAGAAATAAGTCGAATGATGATAATTATTTATCAAAAAATGTATCTCAAATAAGAATAGGACTGTTATTATGTGGGTGTGATTTATGAAGTGAGTAAATTATGAACACTGGGATTAGTCGGTTGGAGGATTGAATTGCATCGCGTTGTTAGGTCGGAGGCGGCTTGCCCTTGCAGTTCGCGACCAGCGCGGTGTGGTCAGCCATCAACCCGACCCAGTCTGTGATTTCGACCTTCGCCACTTGTCGCTCCCCGCTGGCGTGTGTTAGATCGACGGATGAACGTCAGCATTTTCGGACTGGGGTATGTGGGAGCGGTCACCGCAGGGTGTCTCGCTGAGCAGGGGCACACCATCATCGGGGCGGATGTGCAGCAGGGGAAGGTGGATGCGTTCAACACGGGACGCTCTCCGATCATCGAGCCGGAGCTGGATGGCCTGCTGAGCACGGCGCGTGAAGAGGGCCGTCTGCGCGCCACGACGTGTGCAGAGGAGGCTGTGGCTGCCACGGATGTCAGCATCATCTGCGTGGGCACGCCGTCCTTGGAATCGGGCCGACTGAACCTGGATTACGTGCGGAAGGTGAGTGAGCAGATCGCCACGGCGCTGCGCAGTTCGGGGAAAAAGCACATCCTGCTCTTTCGCAGCACCATGCTCCCCGGCAGCACGCGGGCGATGGTGCGTGACTTTTTCGAGGACCTGCGAGTGGCAGGTCAGGTGCGCATTTATTACTGCCCGGAGTTCCTGCGGGAAGGCACGGCGGTGAAAGACTTCCGTGTGCCCTCACTCGCGGTGGTCGGCACGCACGATGGCCAAGAACCGGAGAGTGAAGAGGCGCGGCAGTTGCTGGGCGGCACGCCTGCGGTGCTGGCTTGGGAAGGGGCGGAGATGATCAAGTATGCATGCAATTATTTCCACGCGCTGAAGGTCGGCTTCGCCAACGAAATCGGCCGAGTGAGCAAGTTCCTCGGTGAGGACGGGGCGCGGGTCATGGATGTGGTCTGTTCCGACACGCGGCTTAACATCTCGAAGTATTACATGAAACCTGGCAACCCTTTTGGTGGCTCCTGCCTGCCCAAGGACGTCAGCGCACTGCTCTCCTTTGCGCGTCAGGAAGGCATCGCTCTGCCGCTGCTTGACAACACGTTGGACACAAATCAGGCGCATTTGGATTTGCTGATCAAGCTCATCACCAGCAAAGACAAGCGCAAGATCGGCCTGCTCGGTTTAGCCTTCAAAGCAGACACCGATGACCTGCGCGGCAGTCCTATGGTGGCGGTGGCAGAGACGCTGCTGGGTCGTGGTTATGACCTGCGCATTTATGATCCGAGTTTGAACCTTTCCAAGCTCATCGGTGCCAATGCGGCGGAGATGCAGCGCCGCATGCCGCACCTGAACTCGCTGCTGAAAAGTGATGTGGGGGAGGTGGTCGAACACGCTGAGCTGATCATTGCCTCGCAGAAGTGTGCCTCCATCGATGAGCTCGCCACCTGGGTGAAGCCGGGTCAGAGCGTGATCGATGTGAATGGCTGGCGTGAGCTGAAGTCGCTGCCTTGGGACTACGAGGGCCTGTGCTGGTAAACCCAAGGAGCCTCTGATTTCACGATCATGCGTGTCCTCATCGTCGTCGAAAACCTTCCCGTGCCGCTGGATCGGCGTGTGTGGCAGGAGGCCTGTGCGCTGAGAGATGCGGGTCACGAGGTCACGGTCATCTGCCCGCAGATGCGCGGCTACACGCAGGCTGAAGAACGGCTGGAGGGCATTCAGATTTATCGCCACTGGATCAGTGGCGAGGCGCGTGGCATTCGCGGTTTCCTATCAGAATACCTCACGGCTCTGTGGGGTGAATTTGGCTGCGCTCTCAAGGCTTGGCGGCGCACGGGGTTCGATGTCATCCACCTCTGCAACCCTCCGGATTTGCTCTTTCTCGTCGCGTTGCCTTTCAAGCTGCTGGGAAGGGTTCGTGTGGTCTATGATGTCCATGATCTATGGCCAGAAATGTTTGAAGCCAAGTTCGGTCAACGCGGTTTGCTTTACTGGGCGGTGCGCCTTGCGGAGCGATGCACGCTGGCTCTGGCAGACGTGGTGATGGCCACCAATCAAAGCGTGCTGTCAGCGGTGAAGCTGCGTGGGAAAAAGGCGATCGAAGATGTCTTCATTGTCCGCACTGCGCCTAACCAACTGAACACCACGCTGCCTGCGGATCCAGCGCTGAAGAAGGGCAAACCGTTCCTGGTCGGTTACATCGGCGTCATGGGGAATGCGGATGGGGTGGACTACCTGGTGCACGCGGCTCATCACATCGTTCACACCCGGGGGAGAAAAGATGTGCAGTTTCTCCTCATGGGCAGCGGTCCCGAACATG
Organism: Verrucomicrobiaceae bacterium; assembly: GCA_027483245.1. Lineage (GTDB taxonomy): Bacteria > Verrucomicrobiota > Verrucomicrobiia > Verrucomicrobiales > Verrucomicrobiaceae > Prosthecobacter. The sequence goes on from JAIXVB010000324.1 coordinate 13,804, forward strand.
CTGAAGTGCAGGCCCTGCGTGACTCACTGAAGCTCACGGAGGATGTGGACATGCCCGGGCGGGTCTCCAATGAATTTCTCTTCACGGCCCTGAAGACGATGGATCTAGGCGTGGCCTGTGATCCCATCAATGATTACAACGACCACTGCACGATGAACAAGACGCTGGAATACATGGCCTTTAGCAAAGCTCAGGTCATGTTTGGCACGCGTGAGGGGCGCTATTCGGCGGGAGATGCCGCTTTGTATGTGATGGAAAATTCGGCCAAGAAACTCGGGGATGCGATTTTGGAACTTCTAGATGATACGGCTCGTCGTGAGCACATGGGCCAGATCGGCCATGAACGGCTGAGCACGGAACTGAGCTGGGCACAAAGCACCTGCGAACTGCACCGGGCCTACGATCGAGCCATGACTCGCTGAGGCTGGAAAGCCTTGCCCATGCCGATGGACGCATGAAAGAGTGCAGCATGTCTTTTGAGTTCGCCACCGCCCCACGGATTGTTTTTGGATGCGGGACTGTTTCGCAGTTGCCCCTGATCAGCGCCACCTACGGTCAGCGTGTGCTGGTAGTTACTGGAGCTGACCCACAACGCTTTGCTTGGCTGCTGGAATCCCTGACTAGACAGGGCCTAACGATCGATGTGTTTTCAATTTCCGGCGAGCCCACTGTGGAGGATGCACGGAAGGGTGCTGAGCAGGCGCGGCAGAAGTCCGTGCAGTTGGTGATCGGTCTGGGCGGTGGCAGTGCGGTGGATGCGGGAAAGGCCATCGCAGCGCTGGCCACCCAGCCCAGCGATGTGATGGAGTATCTGGAGGTCGTGGGGAAGGGGATGCCTCTGGTAGAGTTGCCTCTGCCTTACATCGCCGTGCCGACCACCGCAGGCACAGGTGCTGAAGTGACACGCAATGCGGTGCTGAGCAGTCCTGAACACAGGGTGAAAGCCAGTTTGCGTCACGTGTCCATGCTGCCGCGTGTGGCCTCGATTGATCCCGAGCTGGCGCGCGATTGTCCGCCTTCTGTCACCGCAGCCAGTGGCATGGATGCTCTCACTCAATGTCTGGAAGCCTTTGTCTCCAGCAAAGCCCAGCCGATGACGGATGCGCTGTGTGTGGATGGCATTCATCGGGCTCGGCGCTCATTGGTCAAAGCGGTCACGGAGGGGCAGGATCTCGCTGCCCGTGAAGACATGGCTTTGGCGGCGATGTTCAGCGGCATGGCCTTGGCCAATGCAGGGCTAGGCGCGGTGCATGGTTTCGCTGCCCCCATTGGCGGAGCTTTCCATGCGCCGCATGGGGCGGTGTGTGCGGCTCTCCTAGCCCCTGTGTGGGCGGCGAATTGGTGGGCGGTGCAACGTGAAGGTCAGCCGAGTGCGATTGCCAAATTCAAGGCAGCCGCGCAGTGGCTCTGCCCTGAAACTCCTGAAGTGGAAGCCTCTGTTGAATTCCTTCAATCGCTGACGCGCCGTCTGAACATTCCTGGCCTAACCAGTTATGGCATTCGTGAAGCGCATCTTGAGGACATCGCCTTCAAAGCTGCCAAGGCCAGCAGCATGAAGGGAAATCCCGTGATTTTGAGTCAGGAGGAACTGCTCCATGTGCTGCGCCAAGCGCTCTGAGGCAGGGCCTTATCAGATCATTTCCGCCATCGTTCCACGAGTCACGCCGAGTTGTGACTGAGCCTTCACATCGCGCCAGATGTCCTCACCACCTCGGTTGCCGGCCAAGAGATCGCGATAGGTCTGCAGGATGCGCAGAGACTCGTCATGCGTTTGTTCGAGCAGCTCCACGCGATAGTTTTGCAGCCCGGCCTGACGGAGTCCACTGAAGAACTGCGCGCCGGTTTGAGGCACCGCATTGAAGAGTGTGTTCCGACAGCCGACGTCTGCCTTCAGCGGATGCTCCATGCCCACACGATCTCGCAGCCGCACCTTGTGCTTCTCACACGGGCGACCACAATTTGTGAAGTCGGTGCCTTCGGAAAGGAAAGCCGCAAAGGCGCAGTGCTCCATGTGAAACATCGGCATGTGCTGATGCAGCGTGATTTCGAACCACTCCGGCGGTGCCCCGTGGAGCAGATCGAGCACCTGTTCGATGTTGAGGTCGTAACTGATGGTGAGGCGCTCCAAACCGGTCTGCTTGAGAAACTCAGCAGTCAGGGGATTGGCCACATTCAGGGAGAAGTCACCCGTGATCGGAATGCCTGCATCGCGGAAAAATGCGATGGCTCCGAGATTGCGGATCAAAACACCGTCGGGTTCCGCGCGGGTGATGAGCTTGAACATGCCGGCTTCGCCCGATTTCTGGATGCGTGGTGTGGCTAAAAAAAGCCGTGCTTCGGGGGACTTGCTGCGCACACGCTTCACCAACTCTGCATACTGGCGAATGTCCTCATAATCGGCATAGAGATGCGTGATTCCTGCCTCGAGAGCGGCATCGATCTGCGCATCATCACGGCACAGCACGTGCAAGACTGGGGCGGTGGTTTCTCCTGCGTTGCTTTGCGCGAGGCTCTTCAGCATGTCGGCGACATGATGGGTGGTCGCGGGTGGCTTGACCGAGGCCGCACTCGCTCCAACAAACTCGGAACTGACGATGGCTCGACGCATCCGGTTCAGTTCACTCACCGGCAGCATGAGCTCACCATCGAGGTGCAAATCTATGTCGCCCAGCTCATAGGCCGTGCCGCCCATGCGTCCGAGTTGAGCTTTCAGGACCTCCATAGTTAGGGGGCGCTGCTGCGCAGGTTCCAACGCCATGGCAGAGCTGACCTTGATGGCTTGGCCTTTTACTTGGATCTCCATCTTTTCCCCTGCACGACCACGGATCACTAGATCCAAGCGTGTTTTTTTGCGCAATGGGATGTCGCCCTGAAAAGTCTGCCGCAGCTGTTGTTCCAGCACCTGATCGCCCGTTTTAAAGAGGCGTGTGCCTGGACGAATGACCTCGGTTCGGAGGCGGCCACGCTGAAACTCAATCCAGTTCTCATGCATCCCATAAATGCGCCCGCCTTGCTCATCATTGGTGTTTTTGAGGTTCTCGAAGACCACGCCATCCCCATTTTTCAAATGCGCAGGCACTTCTTCCAGCTCGACGGCATCCGTCGCGACGGAGCGCACCACGCCGATGTAATAACCTCGTTTCTTGCCATAGTAGGCACCGACGAGTTCCTGGTGATTGACCCCATGCATCCAGCCTGAATACAGGCCACGTGAAAAGGTCATCTCCAGCTCGTAATGATCACGCTCGGTGATGACCTC
>JAIXVB010000453.1 GCA_027483245.1 Verrucomicrobiaceae bacterium
CCAGCATGAGCTGCGCGTCCTGTGCAGGTGACACGATACTCCAACCGCCCCTTCCGAGAAGTGACGATGTGATAGCCCTTGGCATCCACCGTGCCGCCTTCAAAGACGAGCACCGCACGGGCGCCCTGAGGACAACGGTCCATGGTGCGCTGCGCAAAATCTGAACCGATGACCTCCTCCGCCGAGTTCGCAGCGATCAACCAATGCGTCTGCTCAAAAAGATCTGGCAGCACATCCCGCATGACATTGAGCATCAGCCAGATCAGCGCCGTGCCGCCTTTGTTGTCAACCGTGCCAGGTCCGTAGATACGATTGCCTTCGGGTTGCCAGTGAAAGTCATTGACGACCTCTTCCTCAGGCGGAAAGACCGTGTCCAAATGGGTCACCAGAACAATCGGGCGTGTCTCTTGAAGGCGTGAGGCACGATGCAAAAAAAGATGGGCTCCATGCTCGGGATGAGAGGCGGGGACAAACTCCGCGCTGAACCCGAGTGACTCGAAGCAAGTCGCTGTGACCTGCCCGACCGAATCAATGCCAGGGATGTTGGTGGTGAAGCTATTGATTTCCACCATGCGGCGCAGCCAATCGAGTGCCTCGGGCAGATGATGCTGAGCACGGGCGGTGAGTTTATCGATCATGCGTTCTTTGTTTTCCCAAGGCTTAACGTTGTAGGCAATCAAACGGGCATCACCAATCGCCCCTCAGCATCAAAGGTGATGCCTTCAAAATCATCGTCCGCCAGATAGAGGTGCCCATCAAGGTCCACATAATCAGCCCACGGGGCCAGGTGAGCAGCAGCCGTGGTGCCAAGACTGCTCTCGATCATGCATCCCAAAAGGATCCCCAACCCATGCTGCCGCGCCGCCTGAATCATTTCAATCGCTCCTTCGAAGGAGGCGCATTTCAACAGCTTCACATTCACGCCTTGCACCAGCTTGGCGATGCGATGGACATCCTCAGCGCTCTGCGTGCTTTCATCCGCATACAACGGGATGCACGGGTTTGGCAGTTGTTGTTTCAGCGCCTCCCAGGCAGGAAACCCTGCCGCATGATGAATGGGCTGCTCCATCAAAGCGAGACCGTAGCTGGCGAGACGTGACTGCATGTGCACCGTCGCCTCCACGGACCAGCCCCCATTCACATCGGCCAGCAAGGTGGCCTGGGGTGCCGCAGCACGCGCGGTGCGGACGATGGCCTCATCGTGATCGAGGTCACCACTGCCGAGCTTCAGTTTGAGCACTCGAAATTGCCTTGCCGTTTCCTGAACCTTTTCGGCAAAGCTCGTGAGATCCAAAGGAATGCTGAAAGACCGACACGCATGGATGTCCCCCCACGCGCGGCCCTTTCCCAGCACCTGCTCAGCTCGCTGCCCCAGCGCCACGCCTGACTGAGCCTGCCGGAGTAGATCCAGAGCCAGCCGCCCCGCTCGAGTGGGTTTCACCACCGTGATCGCAGATGCTTGAGCAGCATCTGCATCCTGACTTTTCAGCCAAGCCACGGTTTCCTCTGCACTTTCTTGATAATAGGGCACCAAGGGCGCCTCGCCCACCGCTGATCCCTCCCGCACACGCACGACCAACCGAGTCGAAGAAGCCCCGTGAGCAATGCGAAAAGGCTCCGTGAGGTGCAGGGTCTTGAGTTCGACGTCCAGCATAGTTAAAGGACAGAATTCCCAGTCTGATGAGACCCGCCAATCAAAAATCCTGAAATCCTTCAATTCCCGGCTAAACTGCCTGCCCTCCGTTTCGTCTCATGCCTCGTCCCTTCACTCCCCGCCGCCCGTCCAACACGCCCAAACCACCGCCTCCCGGCAGTGAAGACTGGGCACGCCCCTGGGCGCAGATGAAATACTTTTCGTTTCATCCGGCCATCTTCCCGAACATGGTCGGTGCGACCTCGAGTGATGCAGGCGCAGGTGACTTGGTGAATGTGTATGACAAAGAAGGCCATCGCTTCGGCGCCGGTTTCCTCAATCCGAAGGCCCGCGTGCCTCTGCGCGTCCTCCATCACGGCATCACACCTTTTGGTGAAGCTGAGCTTGATGCACGTCTGATGCAGGCCGTGAGCCTGCGCCGTGACCTGCTGAAGCTGGATGCAGGCACCGATGCCTACCGTGTAGTGCATTCAGACGCGGATGGCCTCAGTGGCTTGATCGTGGATCGCTACAATGACACGCTCTCCATTGATGTGACCACGCTCGGTGTCTGGCGGCGGCTGCGGCGCTGGCTGCCCATGATGCATGAGGCCCTGGGCACCACTCAGCATGTCATTCACGCCGATCCGGACATTTCCCTAATCGAAGGCATGCGCATCGCCGATGTGCCGGAAGTCGATGATCCCCGTCCGAAGAGTGCCCGCATTCGCGAGCATGGGCTGCGTTATCTGGTGAACTTCGAAGATGGCCACAAGACCGGATTCTTCTGTGATCAGCGCGACAATCGTGTGAAACTCGGGCAACTGGCGCGGGGACGTGTGCTCGACCTCTGCACTTACACGGGCGGCTTCGCCCTGGCGGCCAA
>JAIXVB010000566.1 GCA_027483245.1 Verrucomicrobiaceae bacterium
CAAAAGTGGAAGGCTGACTTCCGCCATTGCTGCTTCCATCATTGCTCCAGTAAGTGGTCGTGCCCGTTGAGTTGACCAGCGCAAACTTGAATTGACCCGAACCCTCAAAATTGACCCCACTCACCCCCACACGCCCCTGATAGTTGAGTATCGGCGGAACCTGCGCCATGGCGCCACCCATCCCAAGGATAACAAAAAGAGCGGTGAGGAAGAATGCGGTTTTCATGGTGAATGAAAGGTCCTGAAACCCGTTTGAGAGAACCTGAAACGGGATCGACCTGATCTTAGTTCTGGTTGAGGTTTTCAACAAAGCCTTTGCCTCTTTGATTGAGGTTATCGAGCTCTTTATTTTCGATAACGATGCCTTCATCAATGATGCCATTCTCATCCGCGATGCCCTCATTTGATTTCACCGACGTAACAGGTTTTTCTTTGAAACCTTGGCCACTGGTGAATTCCTCGGGAACATCATGAAGGGTGTCATCGACTTCGATATCATCGTCATCATCTTCCAAATCAATGTCCTGATCCACCTTGTTGTTCATGGGGCTCATTGAATGCTCATCCCTGTCCGCAAAGATCACATCGTAGTGCATCACAAGCGCCACCGTCAGATCATTTGCCTTGGTGATCGAATCCTTCGAACTGCCCCCCAAGAGCTTCATGGGATCTAAATTGCTCAAACCTAGATAAGAAATGCCCCCAACACAGACAGACTTCTGCCAAGTCCGCAGCTGCTGGGCTGTCGATTTGTTTGCATCTTCACTGCTGGTTGGCCCACATTTAGCGAGATTGATCTGAGCCAGTTCTTTCATCACGCCAATGCGCTCTTTCAGCGCAAACATTTCTTCACCTGTAAGGTTGGCTTCCAGATTCTTGCGTATGTTTAGGGCAGCTTGGAGGCGTTCCTCTTTACTATTGTCTGAAACCGTTTTTGAACCCATGGAGTTCTTGAACGTGGATTCGCCAATCGCCGCAGGAATGTCTTTGATGTTAAAAAGGGCCACTAGCTTAGAACCAGAAAGCACGGGCATCGAGGACCAAAGCATGCGCGGTAGATTCACCTCCACCACGAATGATCCAGGAGAACGAACCTGCAATTCCCCCTCAGGACTGAAAACCCGATTTCCAAGATTGTCACGATCTGGAAGCTTGTCACGAGGCGTCAGCTCCCCAAGCGTCAATTTCGTCTGTTCCTCAGTACTCTCACTGGTCACAGTGTTCTGGCGAGTCGGACTCGCGGATGGGTTCATCGATAGATCTGGCACCTGCCGAAAGGCATCCAAAGCATTGCGAATGACGGTGTCTTTTATGGTGAGCAGCTCATCATGTCGTGTTAAAGGTGGGGCACCGAGCTTGATGGAATCCAAACGCTGATTCTCTTTTTCTAACAGCTTCTCCTTTCGCCGTAGATCCATAGCTTTCTGCTGTTCTTTCAGCTTCACCTGCTGCTCATGTTTGCTGAAGCCCTCTTCGAGATTTTTGTTCAAAGCCTCATCCCCTCCCTGGAGAATCAGATCCATTTCATCTTCATCCATTTTACTTAGATTCATTTGACGCTCATTTTGCGCATTTTTCAGGAACGCCGCATTCTCCTTGAAATGTTTCAACTCCCTTTTGTTCAGTCTCCCATCCTCACGGGGTGGAGTCACGGCGGCTTTACGATTGCTAAGCCCTTTGAAGGTGTTTGGTATCGTGTTGTTAAAAAAGTTGGATAGCGCATCCTTCGCTTTGGCCAATCCTTTGCCAATTTTCGCCATGTAACCTTTGAGGTTTCCGGTCTTTTGATTTTGTCCAAGATTCTCAATTTCAATCTGACTGTTGCTATTGCTGACACCGGCGTTTTTTTGGATGCTTGACATAAAATGTTTATGTTGTTCCCAGATGCATAACCAGTCAGCGAGGCTCGGATTACAGGGCGAACACAAAATTGTGCCAAGGCTCAGTTCTTCAGCTCTTTCTTCAGATAATACCGTTCAAATTGGCCACGCCCAATGCCCGTGAGCGTGCCAAAAACGGTGTAGCCGCTCTTTTCATAAAAAGCGCGAGCTTGAAAATTAAAGGTGTCCACTTCCGCCAGCGTGCAGCCGCGGATACGGGCTGCTTTTTCAGCAGCAAACAACAGCTTCTGCCCGTGGCCCTGACCTCGCAATTCTTCAGAGACCCAGAGCGTATCAATGTGAAGCCAAGACCAAAGAGTCCACCCCAGGAGGCCGCCATGAGGCTTGCCCTGCTCATCACGAAGAAAAACAACAAGCGGCAGATGATCATTGCCGCCACTGGCTTGGGCATTGAACGCGGCCATCCGCGCATAGAGCCAATCGACATCTGCCCCCCCCTGGTGAGTCTCCACCGAAGCTTTGTAGGTCGTATCAGCGACGAATGGGCTGTCAGTGCTGCTGCTCATGGAATTCCTTCACCCAGCGGAGAACTTCCGCCATGGGTTCAATCAGGTCGCCCGGGACAAATCGATCCATGTCCACTTTCTCATACAGGGCCCGAGCCAAAGGAATGTGCTGCATGACGGGAATGCCCTCCAGCCGGGCAATATCGACCATGCGCCGCGCCACGTAGTCTTCACCCTTGGCTAGGACTTTCGGCATTTGGTTGTCTTCCTCTTTGTAATAAATCGCGATGGCCAAATGGGTCGGATTGGTGACGACGACGCTCGCTTTGCGTGTGCGTTCCATCGTGTCATTCATGACCATCTCCTGATGCAGTTGCTTGCGCTTGCCTTTGATCTCAGGGTTGCCATCACTCTCCTTGAACTCACGCTTCACCTCGTCCTTGCTCATCTTGAGCTGTTTGATGTGCTGGAACTTTTGGAAAAAGTAATCGGCTGCTGCGATGATGCTGTAAACGAGCGTGATGTTCACCGCCAAGTTGCTGAGCATGGGTTTCAGACTCTGCAGAACTCCCTGCTCCCCGGCATGAGGCACACGTGTGAGGGGATCGAGCGAGTCCTTGGTTACGATGTAGATCAGGATTGCGATGACGATGACCTTGAAGGCACTCTTGGCAAATTCGACGAGGTTCTTCATTGAGAACATCTGCTTGGCCTTATCGAGCGGGTTCAGCTTTTTCAACTCCGGTTTGATCGGTTCCATTGTCAGCAAAAAGCCAACCTGGATGTAATTGAAGGCAATGCCGACGACCATGACCACGGCTAACATCGGTGCCGAGAGCAGCAGGATTTTGATCACGATGGCATAGAGCACCTCATCCACGACATCGCGGAATGGCTGAGTGTAAAAAGCCACCGGCAGTTCCATCAGCGCTTTGCATTCCTCGACATAGGGATGCCAGAGGATGGAGATGGTGACAAAGCTGGCAATCGTCAGGGCAGCCGACGTCACATCCTGACTCTTTGCGATCTGGCCTTTTTGGCGAGCATCGCGAAGCTTCTTCGGGGTTGGTGGCTCGGTCTTCTCGCTCATGAGATACTCACTTGAAGAAACCGTGGTAAAAGTGCTGCCATTTCTCAGGGGTCATGATTTGCCCTTTGAGGAAGCCGAGCAGGAACACGAGATAAAAAACGATGAGCACTGAGGCGATGCCGCTCTTCACGGGCATCGCGAGAAAGAAGACATTGAGCTGCGGACTGAAACGATTCATGAGACCGAGCCCGAACTCTGCGATGAACATGGCGATGATGATCGGCGCAGAATAGGTGATGATCAGGCCCATAATATTGTCCAACAGGCCCAAACAGACCATGGCAAAACCCGGCTGAAAACTGGGAAAATAAGAGAAGACAGGCCAAGTGACGTAGCTGTCATACATGATGGTCAGGAAGGAATAAAAGCCACCTCCGACGAAAAAAAGCACGCCCAGAACCTTGGTAAAAAGCACCCCGAAAGGGCTGCTGCTGCCACCCGACATGGGATCAAACATTTCAGCCATGCTGGAGCCACGTTGGTTATCAATGAAGAAACCCGTGCCCTCGGCGATCCAAAAAACCACGCCCGTGCAGAAGCCAATCAACATGCCCAACGCGATCTCCTTGACCAGAACTCCGATCAGAAAGAGCGGCCAGTAGATGGTGTCTGGCACAGTGATCGGCGTCTGCAAGGTGATCGGGATGGCCATGAGACTCAGCGAAATGATCACGACCTGTCGCGCCATGCCCATGATGAATTGATCACCAAAAAAGGGCGAGACGAGAAGCGCAGACATCATGCGTGGCACCGTGAAGGCCACGATCATGAAGATCGTGCGAATGTCATGATCGCCCATCATCGTTTGAGAGTCGGGAAGGTATCGAAGATCTGGAGCGTGAATTTATACATCTCCGCGCCAGTCCACCCGGCCGTGAGCAGCAGCACAAGGGTAACGACGATGAGTTTGACCGCAAACCCCAGCGTCTGCTCTTGCACCTGGGTGAGAGCTTGGATCAAGCTCACCAACACGCCGACAACTGTGGCGACGATGATCGGAGGCATGGAAAGCACCAGGACCAGGATGAGAGCCTGGTTGGTCATTTCGAGCAGGAAACTTTGATTCATTCAGAGAAGGAAAAGGGTCGTCGATTCATCAACCTCCACCACCGGGCAGCACATAGGTGAGCACGAGTCCATGGATGAGACGTGCCCAGCCATCAATCAGGACGAAGAGCAGCAGCTTGAAGGGCAGAGAGATGGTCATGGGTGAGACCATCATCATGCCCATGGCGAGCAGGATGTTTGAGACGATGAGATCAATCGCGATGAAGGGCAGATAGAGCAGGAAGCCGATCTGAAACGCTGAGGTCAACTCACTGACGGTGAAGGCTGGGATGAGCACAAAAAAGCTGTCATCCGAGATCTCGATCTTTGACTTGTCACCCCAGACACGCTTGGCGGTATCCATGAAAAATTTCTTCTCATGGGAGGTGGTGTGTCGATTCAAAAACTCTCGAATCGGCGTGCTGCCTTTTTCCAAAACAACCTTCAATTTGATGGCATTGAAGTCCTTAAAATCCTCCTGCTCCACAGCGGCAAAGGTGGCCTGGCCGACAGGGGCCATGATGTAGATGGTGAGGATGACCGCGATGCCATTTAGCACCATGTTGGGCGGGATCTGCTGCACCCCGAGGGCATTGCGCACAAGACTGAGCACGACCACCAGCTTCACGTAAGACGTCGCCATGATGGCAAAGAAGGGTGCCAGCGAAAGCACCGCCGTGAGCAGGATCAGCGTGAGCGGATCAGGAATTTGAAAGGAGGTCATGGGGCAGAGAACTCAGTCACACGGACACCAAGATGTTCGCCCACTTCAATGAGCTCACCTTTGCCAATGGGCCGACCATTCGCACAGATGGTCAGGCCCGTGCCAGCCGCCGTAGACAGTTCAAACGTGAAGCCGGGGGCAAGACTGCGCAGCTCACCCACAGTGAGCGTAGTCTGGCCGACGACGAAGGTCAGCTCAATGTCGATGTCATTCACGGTGGGAATAGGGGCGTCAGCGGCCATGATTTTGGCGGGGGCAGGAGTGAGTTGTTTGAGGGAGAAAATCTTGGCATCAACCGTGCCGAGGCCGAAGTGACGACCTGAAAAATAGAGGGCACATTGTTTGGCCGCCTTGTAATCCATCAGTTCTGCAAAGAGCACATCATGGATTTCCAACGACTTCAGCTCCGTGAGCTTCAAGGTCATGCTAGCAGCGACAAGCTGGGCCAGCACAGGCACCTGAGCATCGTCTTGTGGAGTCACCGGAGCGCGCTCCATCAAGCTCGCTAGATGTGTCAGGGCGGCATCATCTCCGGCGATGCTGCCATGAATCCACGAGGTATCACTGCCACGATTCACCGTCCATTCGATGAATTCCTCTGGAGCGTTGCGATGACTGAAAGGCTGAACAGAAGTGATGGCGACATCAATGCCGCCCTTGCTCAAGGCTGAGAAGACTTCACCGAAGCAGGCTTCAATGAGTCCACAGGCAAGTTCGGCGGGAAGGCCCTGAAGATCGATGCCCGCCAGGGTGGGAGACACCCACGCGAGTTCAGGCAGACGACTGATTTCGACCGTCAATTCATGTCCCCCCAGATTTAATCCGAGTGTCCAACTGCCACGCGGACCCGTGTGCAGATTCGTGAAACTGAACTGCGCGGGTTGACCGTTCCACTCGAAGCGCAACGGGCGATTTTTGCCTGCAATGCGATTGGCGAGACGGATGAACTCAGGGCGGGTGATGGAGCGTGGAGGTGACTGGCTCACTCGGGAGGGTGTGAGAGTTAAAAGGGGAACTATTGGTTATCCTGCTGCGCCAACTCCCAGGGAGTGTAACGATTACGCGAGCGACCATCTTGAGGTTGGCCACCGTCATGTTGGACAGTGACTTGCGCACCTTCAGGGAGATTCAGCCGCTCATTCAGGCGCTGGGAAAGCTGAGTGGTGGAGTCATTCAGCACACGTGCCCAGTAGGCGTTGGTCGTGTCAAATTCGACTCGCAACTGCCCTCCATCCTCACGCCAGACTCGGACTTCCGTGCCAGGCATGATGTTCTCGGCGATCTTGATGCGCACCTCCGTGTTCTGCCCGTGGAGCGGATCGGTCACCAGCACACGGTCAGCCATTTCATTCATCAGGGAACTCACCTGCTCGATGCGTTCAGCCGTGGCCGGACCACTCACTTGAGCGCTCGCTGCGGCAGCGGACTGGCTGTCCAAAGATTGAAGGATGCTCTGACCAAGGCCGACCATTTCAGGTGCAGTCTGCTCGCTGACAGAAGGGATCTCCCCTTGATCAGCGGCCACTGATTGAGGCGCACCGTTGCTGACAAAAGCTTCTTCCAGAGCCTTGCGAAGAGCTTCAGTGGCAGAAGCGGTGTTGTTGATGGTCAGAGGACTCTGCGCGGGCTCTGCTTTCAGAGCTGTGAGCAAAGCTTGGATCTGCTCGAGGGCTTCAGAATCACTGGCGAGATCACCGCCTGATTGAGTCAGCGTCTCGCGCAGGCTCGTTAACACTGGCAGCAAAGAAGGCGGAACGTTCTCATCACTAACGAGAGCTTGCATCAGATTCACGAGACGATCCGTGAGTTCAGGCGTCAGCTGGTTTTTCACTTCAGGAAGGGTAACCTGAACACCAAAAGTAGGCGAGGCGGTTTCAGGCGTGCCCATAAGAGCACGCAGCGCTTCGAGGGCCGATTGATCACTGGTCAGCAGGTCCGAGACGAGACTGCTCTCCTCGTCGAGCGAGGTGACTTTGGGCGGTGAATAGGATTCAATTGAGTTCATAACTGGCTTCGTCCGGTTGCAGGTTCAGATCGTTTTTGGGGCTGATAAAGTCCTCAAGCTCGAGATCAGCGAGGCGTTCGGCTTCTAGATTTTGCTCTTGCTGCCAAGTGACTCGATGCTCGATGAGCTTTTCGAGATCTTGTGTTGCTTGTTTGTAGGCTTGTTTGGCTTTTTCGAGTTCATCCCTCGCCCGGTCGAGTTCACCCTCGGCCTTTCGGACTTGGTCGATGTAGTCGAGTTCACGCTCGCGGAGCGCAGAGATCTCCAAACGAATGTCGGTGATGTCTCCGAGCTTCACAGGACGACGCATGATCGATTGAATCAGCCGCTCTTCTTCGATGACACGCCATTTGGCATATTCTTCCAGCTCCTTTTGTTTGGCCGCGAGGTGCTTTTCCGCTTCCAAAACAACGCGCCGGGCAGCCGTGACGGCCTTGCTGGCCTTATCTTCGCGATGCTCGCGAACGAAGACCATGTCTTGGAGTGGATAACGTGACATGATCGTTTATTTGGCGAGTTGGATCATGGCCTGAAGAGTCTGATCGAAGGAACTCTGCTCTCGCAGACCCTGCTTCAGGAAGTTGTTGATGGCGTCGATCTTGGCGATGGCTTCATCCGCCCCTGCATCGCTGCCTTTTTTGTATTCACCGATGCGGACCAGCAACTCCACCTCCTGATATTTGGACATGAGATTGCGCAGTTTGCCCGCAGCTTTCAGGTGATCTGGACTGTTGATGGCCGTGAAGAGACGACTGACACTGGCGAGGGTATCGATGGCTGGATAGTGATTGGCCGCACCGAGTTTACGGCTCAGAACAATGTGACCATCCAAGATCGAGCGTGTCTCATCCGCGACCGGCTCGGTCATGTCATCCCCTTCGACCAAAACGGTGTAAAGCGCGGTGATGCTGCCTTTGTCCGAACAACCGGCGCGCTCCATCATGCGGGGCAATGTCGCGAACACGGAAGGCGGGAAACCTCGGCGTGTCGGTGGCTCACCGGCAGCGAGACCGATCTCACGTAGAGCACGGGCAAAGCGCGTGACGCTATCCATGAGCAACAACACTTTTTGACCTTGATCGCGGAAGTATTCCGCAATGGCCGTGGCAACATAGGCGCACTTCAAACGCTCCATTGAGGGGCGGTCAGAGGTGGCGATGACAGTGACAGCGCGTTTGACTCCTTCTTCACCCAGATCGCGCTCCAGGAACTCACGCACCTCTCGACCACGCTCACCAATGAGCGCAAGCACCACGATGTCAGCCGTAGTGTTGCGGATGATCTGACTCAGCAGGGTACTCTTGCCACCACCTGCCGCGGCAAAGATTCCCATGCGCTGGCCTTCACCACAGGTGAGCAATCCATCAAGCGCGCGGACCCCGAGGCTGATGGGCTTGCTGATCAACTCACGCGTCATGGCGTTTGGAGGATCCGCCGTGACTGCGTAATAATCATCAATCTTGAAGGGACCCTTGCCATCGGATGGATTGCCGAGGCCATCGAGCACACGCCCGAGCATTTCTTTGCCAACCGGGACTTTGTGAATTTCACCCGTCGGGATAACCTCAGTCGTCGAAGATAAACCGAGCATTTCGCCGAGAGGTGTGATGATGGCGAGGTTCTTTTGGAAACCGACGACTTCGCCGAGGATGCCCTCCTCTTCCCAAGGGTTCTTCAATCGGACCAGTTCGCCGATCTTCGCACCCGGAGCATAGGCGCGTAGAATCGTGCCCGTGACCTGCGTGACACGTCCCCGCAGGCTGAGCGGCGGCACCGAATCGATGCCGCGCTTCAAGCGCATGGTGAGTGAGTCAAAGTCAAACGTGGGTGGATTCATGGCGTCATTTCATGGATCGAATCAGGGCTTTTTCGATGGCCTTGAGTTGGGTTTCGAGGGTGGCATCGACGACACCAATTTCTGTTTCAAGGACACACCCATTTTCTGGCAAACGGCTGTCTGCTTGGACATCCAGGAACTGAATTTTGGGGAAGGTCTGCATCATGGTCGCGATGCGGCCCTTCAGCCACTCCGCTTGTCCCGGAGCGACACGAACGGTGACGTGATTCTCATTGCGGGTACTTTCCAGAGCACGGCGGACGATGCGTTCGACGACATCCCTTTGATTCATCTCACCGATCACACTGCGGACGGCACGCATGACCAGATCGACCATGACATCTTCGACTTTGGAGAAGTAAGCAGCGCTCTGGCCCATGCATTGGACGATGTGTTCGGCAATGTGAGCTTTGCCTTCCTCCTGACCTTTCAGAAAGCCCTCTTGACGCTTGGTTTCGGCATCGGCCTCAGCCTGTTTGCGAATCATGCTGGCCTCATGCCGAGCAGCCTCCAGGATGCGTTGCCCCTCGAGGATGAAGGCATGTTCATCTCGCTTTAGAATCTTGGTGGTGGGTGCGACGCTGACGCCGCTGTTCTCTAGGCAAAGCATTTCATCTCTCCTTCGGTTAAAACTTCGGCGCAGATTTTGCGGATGCGGTTCCAGGCACGCTCTCGCACTTCCACAGGCACGCGTTGAATGAGTTTGCTGGCGACAGCTGAAGGCAGCTTGAGCACAAATCGTTGCTGAACAGGATCGGCATCATCACAGGCTGCGGAGGTGATGAGATTCCAACCGAGGTCCTTCACATGCTGATGGATAGGCGTGTCACCTTCAGGCAAAATGGCGTCCTTTTCTGGCACGATGAAACGCGCCCCACGCAGAGCAAAAGCGTGGGCCTCTTCTCCCAAGGTACTTTTGACGGCTTGGATCTCAGCCTTGCCAATGATGGAAGCAATTCGCGGCCAGCAGAGCGCTGCTCCAGCAAAGCTAGCCAGGCGAGTCAGCGTCTCTGAGCTGAGCAAATTCAAACGACGACGTGGGTCTTCGAAATCCCAGATGGGCTCATGTGCATCCAGCTGGAGCGTGCGGGTCAGCCACGAAGCGAGGTGAGTCGTGCCGTGCGTGCCCTTGGCGAGCGCTTGAATCACCTCACACTCGGGGAGCCGCTCGATGACCTCCGAATGAACCCAGAACTGCGGACGGCAGTTGAAGTCAAAGACGACCCGGAAAAGGTCCGGGTTCGACTTCGCTTGCTGCGCATACCATCCGCCTGGAGTGCTCATTTTGAAGTGTGTTAAGGGGGTGAAAATTAAGCCACCGCTTTCTTGCGAGTGAGACCGAACAGCAGAGCTGCGAACACGAAGCCAATGCCACCACTGGCTGCTGGAACCGCCCAGGGAGGCAAGGTGGACAGCCATTTGCCCAAGCCGTCTTTGCTCTGAAACACACCCGCAAAACCCGACTGACCATCGCTTTTCGGCGGTGGCGGAATCGCATCTGCTTGGCTCATGATGAGCTCGACGTTTTCAAAGGTCAGACCTTCGATCGACTTGGTGATCAAGTTTTTCAGATCCGGCGTAGTACTTTCCACATCATAACCGGCGCGGAATTTGATGAAAACCGAGGCAGATGGCGGAACACTTCGATCACTAAGTGGGTCGTTGTTTGGCAGGGCAATGTGGACTTTAGCTGCGACGACACCATCAATCTTCATGAGGGTATCTGCCAGCTCCTGTGAAAGCGCATCGATGAAACGAATGCGCTCTTCCGTGGGCGATGAAACCAACCCGCTTTTTTGGAACACATCGCCCATCTTCGTCAGCTTTTGACGAGGCAGACCGAGGGCCTGGAGCGTGTGCATGGCGAGTGGGAAATCTTCTTGAGGGACCTGTAGGATCCACATGCTTTCTTTGGCGGCGATCTTTTCACAGTCGATTTTCTGCTCGAGGAGGTGGGCCATGATTTCATTGGCCTCCTCTTCGTGCAGTTCGCTGAAAAGCGGCACCTTGCTGCAACTGGCGAGGATGATGGAGATGAGCACCAGCATGAGCCGGCAAAGTTGGGGCAGAGGGAATCTCACAGCTTGAGGGAATGGGTAAATCAGATTCAGCAAAAGAACGATGGCAGCAGCAGACGTCAGCCACCTTTGCTCAGTTCCTTGATTGTGTTGGTGCCAGCTTTGGAGGCGTTATCGACACCCATCACAGACATGGTCCAGCGAGCGATCTCGACCTGAAGGGCCATGAGTTCACCAAAGTTGCTGCCAAGTTCCAGGGGGTCAGTGCTGGAGATGTGCTCCAACTTTTGAGTGATGTTATCGAGCGAGTCGTTGTAGCCAGTGTTGAATTTGGCGACGCCTTCGAGGATGGAGTCACCCATCGTGCGGAAACCACCCTCATCCACCTTTGTGGTCGGGGGGGTAAGATCGACTTTTTCACCCGTGGGCTGGATGCCCGCGACGAGTGCACGAAGGCGATCGACATCGGCAGCGGACGAGACCTGAACGGTCACAGGCAGTGCCTGAGTAAAGGCCGCAGGAGCTGGGGCTGCAGCGGCGATGGCGATTGGGGTCATAGCAGTTTGAGATTGGGTTTGAGCTGGTCCGGGCTCATGGCCAGGACATTGCGCGCCATGGCGGCGGCATCAGGATCGGCGGACTGAGCGGTGACTTCATGGAGGAGAGCCACCCCCTCGTCCTCATCCCCGCGCAGACGCAGCGCCACACCGAGGTGGGCGCGCGCCAGTGCGCTGTCAGGATGGAGGTCGAGGGCACCCTCCCGCAACGTTTTCACAGCCACCTCGTAATTGCCCGAAAGCAGCGCCACGACTGCAGCGCCAATGATCGGGACCTCACTCTCAGGACGCACGGCACCGACGCCGTCGAAGATGGAGACAGCCTCTTTGTGAAGGCCATTCCACGCAGCGGTGTAGCCCACTCGCATGAGCAGACGCACCAGTTCGGAATCGATGGGAACCATGGTGAAGAGAGAAAAAGGTTACGAGACGACGCGTGAATCAGCGAAGGTTGGAAACGGCGTTTTTCGACGGTTCCTGAATGGCTTTCACAAGGTTCGAAACAGCGGTGGCGGCATTGGTGACCTGGTTCACGCGCATTTGAAGAAGAACGACCGAACCTGGGTCCGAGAAGTCCGTGGTGCTGGCGTCTGTGATGGCCGCGGTGGTCTCTGTGTTCAGGGTGTTTGCCATCGTGGTGATGGTGTTCCAGATGGTGGAGTTCGCGCCGAAGAGCGGAGGATTGAAGTCGGTGACTGGCATATAGGTGTGCTGTTTGGTGTTTAGGTTTGCGGGTTTAGTTTCCGTGAGCCTGCGCGGGCGGCAGCTTTTGCAGTTTCACGAAAAATTCGAGGACGCGTCCGGCGGTCTGGACGCTGTCGGAAAGGCGGGTGAGATCATCATACTCACCTTTGGAGACGCCTGCAGTTTGATAGTCTTTGATGCGGGATTGCCAGGCATCGAGATAAGCGGTGACATCGGCGTAAAAGCTGCCGTCTGCATCTGCGGCGAGGGCTTCTGCAAAGTCGGCGGTGTCAATGCGGGCCTTCAGCTCGCTGTTGTTCAGGGCATCAGTAATCATGGCTGCGCGGTAGGCGTGAGGAGCTTGGCTTTCATGGCGAGGTCACCTTGGCGGAGGGTTCGTGTTTCGCCTTTTTCGATGATGGTCACAGCGTCAGGATCGATTTTCATGACCGTGCCGCCATAAGGGAGCCGAGCTCCATTGAAGTAAACACCTCCGGTGCTCAAGCGGACAAAACCAAGCCCATCTTCACTGGCACGAATGGCGGTGATGGTGGCCTCTGGTGTATCGATCGTGTCCTGACTGATGAGGAAATCGGTCACAGGATCGGGCTGCAACACCACTGGCGCGGGAGCTCGTGGCTCAGGCACCGATACCACAGTGGGTGCCGGGGTTGGCGGTGGAGGGGGGGCAGGCGTTGCTGTAGGAGCGGGGCTTGGCGCGGGGCTGCCGGTTTTTAACACCACCGTTGGCACAGGGAAAAAGACCGTGTTCGGTGTGTTGCTACGGGGTGCATCGATCTCGACACCATCTTCAATACCGCTGATACCTGGCACCTCTGAGAGAAGGGTCTGCCGCATGCGCACCCAAGGATCCGCCGAAGGCAGCTTGCCCGTGACCTTGAGCTTGCCATCACTCAAGCTCGAGACGGTGAGTGGCAAATGTTGATCTTCAATCAGAGCTCGAGCGCTGGAGGCAATTTTTTCAAGGCTGTAAATTTTGGTGCGCAAGCCAGGCACGGTCGCGCGGAACACCGCCTGAAGCTCACGCTGGCGTGAATCGCTATCGACATAACCACTCGCGGTGAGGCGACCGTTGCCGCCTTCCACCTTCACACTGCCACGGAGTCCTAACTCCTCGACAACGGCTTGGGCACGTTCGAGCGGTGACAGCTCTTCAGTCTCTTCTGACGGCTCTCGGCTGGCAAAGAAGTCATTGTAAATGACAACCCAAGCCACCATGAGCATGAGCCCCGCGACAATGCCAAGAATCGGCCCAAGCTTGGAACCTCGCTCCGCAGGGCTCGCAGGAGTGACGGCACCAGTGCTGGCGATGGGCTTGAGAGAAGGCGTGGTTTCGGACGCAGGCTTCTCAGCCAATGATTCTTCGGGGGCTTCAGCAGCCGGTGCAGGAGCCTCGACTTCCTTTTCCAACTCAGGCACATCTGCGGAAGAAAGCAGCGGCCACTTTTCAGCCACGGGACCAACGACGAGATGACTGCCGCCAATCGACAGGAACGCGAAGTTCGGCACACTTTGGCGTGCGTCACGGATCCGCTTGCCATTGACAAACACACGTCCGCCTAGCGGTGCGGCGTGAATGCCTGCGGCGGAAAGTTCTAACTCAAGATGCTGCGGAGCCACGAGCACGTCATGGAGAACCACATCACATTCATCATCGCTGCCGATGAGTGTCTTTCCCACGTGCAAGCCGATCTCCGCGCCCTGATGCGGGCCGGCAATCACTTTGAGAAGCCATTGTTGACGGGGGTTGCTCATCGACGGGACGGGTAAGAAGGGTTGGCGCGTTTGTTCTTCAAAGGAGCATCACTCGGTGGCGGAGTCACGCCCACATCGTCCGGCAAAAATTGAGCGCGGGGCGCTTCAATGAGCGCCGGCAAAAGGGGATTGGGACGTTTGCCGTCGGTTTGCTCATGCACGGCGCTGTGATTGCCAGCGGCCAGACGGCGCGCCAGATCCTCGATTTTATCTCGGGAGAGTTGGTCCTCACTCAGATAACTTGGCAGTGAGAGATCATTGCCACTCGTGTTGGTGTAGTCCGCCGGATCGGTGGCCTCTTTGCGCAGATCGACGATGCGTGGCGTGATGAAAAAGAATCGCTGGGTGCGCTCATGGTTACGCTCATTGCGTGAGAACAGCTTGCCAAGACCTGGCACCTTGGCGAGCAGCGGCACCTGCCGTGTGTTGCGGCTGCGGCGCTCCACGGAGTAACCACCGAGCAGCAGTGTTTTGTTCTCTGGAACCATGGCTTGAGTGGTAATGGCGCTCTCTCGGGTGGAAGGGATGTCATCCACCGTCGTGTCAGAAAATCCGCCGTCCTTGATGTCGATCTGCAAACGAAAATCATTGACCTTCCCCTCCTTCACGATCGTGGGAGTGACGCGCAGTTGAACGCCGGTTGTAACATCAAAGAGGTCCACTTGTAAATTTCCTTCCACTCTGACATAAACCTTTTCATCCGTGCGGATTACAGCCTGCACGTTTTCCATGGTAAGAACCGATGGACTGGAGACAATCTGCCCTGCCCCGACTTGCTCGATGGCGCGCAGGCGAGTGAGCAATTCATAGCCCCCTGCACTGATGAGGGCTGTGGCATTCAAGCCTGCTCCACGAGCCAAATTGGAACTGTCAAAGAAACTGGGCACCTGCCCCTGGGTGTTGACCCCATCGAAAATCCCACGGTCAGCATCGAATCCGATTCGTGTTCTATCATTGCCGTTCTTGCCGAGCCCCAGCAACTCAATGCCGACATTGCGCAGGTTATCGCTGTCAATATCGACAATGGCAGCAGTGATCTCAATCGCCTTGGTCGGCACATCGAGCATCTTGATCAGCTCTTCATAAAGCGGCATCCGCGCGGCGACATCCCGAACGAGCACCGCATTCAGACGACTGTCTGCCACGATCATCGGGGCACGTGGATCACTCGGATCAGCGCCCTGCTGACGGTTACCCGCGCCTGAAGACTGGGATTGCTGGCTGCCTGTCGGATCATAGGGATTGAAAGGTTTCACCGGTTCACCCGCATTCGGATTGCCGACGGAAGCGAGCCCCTTGCCACGCAGCCCTGGACGGGTGACACGATTGGCGGTTTCCTCAGTGCCCGTGGACAAAGGACTGCCAGGCAGCTGGTTGGCCATGAGGTTTTGCAGGCTGCGCACGACGCCTGGCACCACTCGATTGCTGCTGCCGCTGTCCACCGTCAGGTCGCCTGCTGAGGCATAATTGAGCCTGAAGGTGCGGACCGTGATCTGTTCGTTGATGCGGCGATTTTCTTGGGTGTCGAGGTCTCGAGCCAGAGCCTCGGTGGCGAGGATAAATTGCGGCCCACCGACGAGCAGCAGCACGCCATCGCGGTGACCATTTTTGATTTGCACCTCACGCCCCTTCGGACCGCTGGCGTATCCCACGCTGAACAACACATCATTGAGAGCCAGTGGGGTGACAAAGGGCAGCGTCAATGGCCGCGAGAGCACTTCATCCGTGGATTCGATGATCATACGCACGCCATCGTAGAACCAAATCAGATCGTGAGCCTCACAGAGAAGGTCGAGAAACTTCTCGGTCTCCACGTCCTTGAAAGTGCCGCTGGTCACACCGCGCACCGAATCACTGAGTGTCAGAGGTAAGTTCTGAGTGGTGGCAAAGTCCTTGAAAAGATCCCGCACCGATCGCTGCTGGGCCGTGAAGCTGACGCGCTTGGTCCGCCAGGGCACGCGGTCATACTCCTGAGCCTGGATGGCGAGAGGCAACATGGTCACGAGCAGTAGCCCGAGCACGACTAAGATAGGGTTGGATGGATGGGCATTCATCAGCATGTCAGGAGGCGGCCAGCCAGTTTTTCCAAAATTCGAGTTCATTGAGCAGGGATTCAGCCCCCTGCAAAAAGGCTGGGATGGAGACCGAGGGTCCCTCAAAAGATTGCCAGAGCACCAACTCCCCCGTCTCGGGTTCGAGCGTGAGAACCTCAGACGTGGCGAGCTTGCCAAAACGAACGGCTTGAAGATTCAGGCAAGTGGTGAGCAGGCTGTGGCGCGATTCTTTTCGGCGTTGAGCAAGGTCTGCGGCACGGTCGATGACACCGAGTAAAATCACTTTGCCACTGCTCAGCGTGCTGACGCGAATCTCCTGCCCTTCGATGTGGATCACATACACCCCGAGTGGATCCGGGGTAGGCACTGGCAGCCCGACTTCTTCACAAAGTACGGCGATGGGTTCCTGGAGGGCGGGGCTCATGAACGGGAGAATTTCTGAGAGAGATCGGCAGTGAGGGGGAGGTTAATATCAGGCGGCAATTCGGCCTAACGGCTGAATGGTTATTTCTTCCGTCAGTTCCTGGTGACTGAGGACGGGCAACTCATAGAACTCCTGTTCGATGAGCTTGCGTGTGTAACGGCGCACATCCAAGGAAGTAAGCAGGACGGGACGTTGATTGCTTTCCATGATGTTGCCGACTTCTTTGCGAACGGAGGTGAGCAGGGCTTTCACAGTCATCGGTTCGAGAGCGAGGTAGGCACCAGCGGAGGTCTGGCGCACGGCTTTGCGGATCTTTTCCTCCAGGCTCGGTTCCAGCAAGTAAACGGCCAGAATGTTTTGCCCGCGGCTGAATTTGTAGCTGATGTAGCGCTTCAGACTGGCCCGCACATACTCCGTGAGCAGCACGGCTTCTTTTTCCTTCTGTCCCCACTCAATGAGGGCCTGCAAAATGGTGCGCAGGTTGCGAATAGAGACTTCTTCTTGGACCAGACGCTGAAAGACCTCGGTGATCTTCTGCACTGGCAACACACGCTGGACTTCGCGCACGACTTCCGGGAACTGCGACTCCATCTGCTCGAGCAAATACTTGGTTTCCTGCAAGCCGACAAAGTCACCAGCATAGCGCTTGAGAATGACGCTGAGATGATAAGTCAGGACTTGGGTCGGGGCCAAGAAAGGCACTCGGGCTTTTTCCAGATCACCAACATTTGCTTGGGGCACCCAGAGGGGCAAAAGTCCACGCAGGAAAGGCTTATCCTCCGTGAAGGCAATGCCAAGCATCTTCAGCGAATCTGGCTTCTCACGTGCGAGCACACAGTCACTGCGGAATTGACCTTCGGCGATGGGAACCTCGTGCAGCAGGATCTTGTATTGACCAACAGGCAATGACTCATTGAAGCGCAAATGGATTCCCGGAAATGGGACCCCAAGATCATGATACAGTGCTTTGCGCACGCGAATGAGTTCATCATTCATCGCATTCGCATCGACAATGTCTTGACTGGCTGCGGACACGTCCATGAGCAGCGGCACCGTGACAGAGAATTCATCGCCATCGTCCCGACGCTGTTGTTTGATGGCTGGTTTCTGACCTGTGGCAGCAGCAGCAGGCAGGTTGCGCTTGTCATGCTGCACGGCGACCGGAGCCGTCTGCGTCTTGAAATTGGCAAATCCAATCACGCCAGCCACAAGGCCTAGAATGATGAAGGGGATCTTTGGGAAACCGGGGATCATGGCGAATCCGAACATGAAGCCAGCCGCGATCATGAGCGCCTTGGGCTGTGAGAGGAGCTGCTTGCCGACGTCGCCCCCGAGGGCACCACCTTCTTCCTCACCGCCCACACGGGTAACGATCATGCCGGCCGTGATGGAGATGAGCAGCGCGGGGATTTGCGAAACTAGGCCATCTCCAATCGTAAGGATGGAATAGGTTGTGACCGCTTTGCCGATCTCCCAACCTTTCTGCAACACACCGATAGAGATGCCTGCAGTGATGTTGATGGCGGTGATGATGAGACCCGCAATAGCATCCCCCTTCACAAACTTCATCGCACCGTCCATGCTGCCATGGAGTTGGCTTTCTTTTTCGATCATGCTGCGGCGCTTTTTCGCATCTTCCTGGGAGATGTTCCCGGCGCGCAAATCCGCATCAATACTCATCTGTTTCCCAGGCATGGCATCGAGCGTGAATCGTGCGGCCACTTCCGCGACACGCTCTGCCCCTTTCGTAATGACGACGAACTGAACGATGGTGATGATCAAGAAAATCACCACCCCAACGATGAAGTTCCCGCCCACCACGAAGTTACCAAAGGTGTAAACAATGTCTCCAGCGTGCGCCTCCAACAGAATGAGACGCGTTGTGGTGATGTTCAGCGCGAGGCGAAACAACGTGGTCACCAGCAGCATCGATGGGAAGGTGGAGAACTCCAGGATGTGCGGCACATACATGGACAGCATGAGCAGCAGCATCGAGATGGCGAGATTCACCGCGAGCAGCAAGTCCAGCACCGCAGGCGGCACGGGAAGGATCATCAATGACAGAATGAGCACGACCACAACGGCCATGAGCACGTCATAGTATTTGGTGCTCTTTGAGAGAGCGTTTTGGACAGAAGCAATCGAGGCAGCCATGCGGGAGATGAGAAAAATTTAACGTCGTTCGTTGGTGAGGAGGCTGGCCAAAAAATCGCGGGCCGCTTCCTGTTTGCCCTGCTCCCAGAGCGCCTTGGCAAACACCAGCCCCACTGGCACACGCAGGTGACCTTCGGAATTTTTAAAGGCACGTGTCGCTGCGCGTGCCGCAGCCACCGGTGAGCCGGAGAGCAACTCAGCAAGCGCCAGACAGCGCTGCACTTCAGGATCTTCAGGGAAGGCGCGATACACCAGACGGAGCAGCACGCAGGCACGATCCGGTTTGTGCTGTTCCAGATGAAGGTAGGAGACAGTCATCATCCAGTCTTTTTGACGCTGGGTCAGCGCCAAGAACACGCGGTCGGGCTCCACGTTTTCAAACGTGTCTGGGGTGATTTGAATCTCGTCGGGAGCGTTTTCCATATCACGGTTAGCCTTTCAGCAGGGCGTAGCGGTATTGTTCACCCAGTTCATGCACGGCCCCCAGATGGTCGAGCAGGGCCATGGCCGCTCGCAGTTCTTGAGCGACGATTAAGTCTGTCTGTGTGAGACATTCCTCGTGCAGCTTTCCGGCCACTTCCTCTCGCATGGGATGGAAAATGCTTGGGTGCAGCACGCTCTGATCCTGCACACGTGGACGCAGGGCATCGAGCATGACCTTTTCAAAAGTCTCCGCTTGAAGCATGTCCTCCAATTGCCTTTCCACGGCCGCATTGATCGGCTGGAGGTGCGAGTCATCCGGCAGCAGGGAGTGCGGCGACTCATCTGCCAGCTCGATGGAGGCGAGCCCGATGCGTGGTTGAAAGGCTTCTGGGAGGAGCTGCATCATGCGGAGCGAACAAAGGTGCTGCTTTGATCATGCAGACTGGTCAGCCAGTCGAGCGCCTGATGGATATTCGGCAGAGTGAAAAGATAGCCATCCATGCGAACGGCGAAAACGAGCTGGCCACTGCCAGTAAGCCCGACTCGCACCGGAAATGGCGCTGGTGCTCGGTAGTGACAAAGCTCTAACAAACGTCCACAGGCGGACTCATCGGGCGGCTCGATCCGGCGGATCAGGCTCATAGAAACGTCTTCACGACGATCACCGATCAGCTCGACGGCTAGGGTGCCCAGTTGCTGCATGTCAAGGAGCAGCGCGCCATTGTCACGCAGGGCCAGTCCCTCCATGCCGATGCTGCGGCCAAAATCGGCCAATGTCTCGTCAATCAGCGGGGTCATGAACTGACCTCCTCGCGAGAGATTTCAATATCCATGGCCTGTTGAAGTGCGTCGAGCATCTTCTCCCGAATGTCAGGGACCGGGTAAAGCTTCAAGGGAATTTGGCGGACTTTTTCGCGCAATTGAGTGAGGAAGTAGATTCGCATCTCGGAGGTTTTCACACCGAGCTTGTTGGTGATTTGAATGAAACGTTCAGGGTCGATCCAGCGCTGCGTGGTCATCTCTAGAAGCTCGCGCATGAGATCATGGGCTGTGTATTCATTGGGCATTGGCAAAGGAGAATGAGAAGACCGGCGTCGGAGCAGGGCGCACCTTGTCCACGAGATCGACGAGGACACGATAGAGATTTCCCATTTGTTGAACGTAGTTGATGTTGTTCACAGCGGTTTCGAGATGAGCGGACTCAATGCTAGGCCCGAGGCCATGCGCATCCAGATCACTGCCAGCAGCTTGAATCAAGAAGTCCAAGGCTTGAGTGAAACGCGTCTCTCCGTAACGGCCCATGATGGCCTGATACATTTCCGAAACGGACGGGCGCCCCAAGACCGCGTAACGATAGAGCTCACGAAGCTTCTCGAGTTGCTCCAGCCCTTGTTTGGCAAAACTAAGCACGTCCGTCGCGATGTTGATGCCAGCGCGGATCGCAGGCCCAGCTTCTTTGAGCAATGTGTCTTTGACGCTGCCCACTTTGACTGCCAAAGCCGCAGCCTCGCCGCCTTCTTCACCCTTCAGTGCTTCTTCAGCAAAAGCGATCGCCGCATACTGCTCACTGACATCGCTGAATTCACGTTGGAGCATGTCCCGCAGCTCTTGCTCGCTGACTTGGGAACCCTTCTTTTTGATGTTGTCGAGGAACTCATGCAGCTTCTGAGAAGACTGCGATTCCCCCATCATGTTCACATACTTATCAGCCAGTTCGGTACTGCTGAGCTTCAGCGCTTCTTTACTCCCCGCTTTGCGCTCAGAGAGCTTCTTCTCCACTTTTTCCGCTGCCGCAAAGGTCATTTCCTCGGCCGCATTGGCCAAGGCAGTATTGGAGTCCATTTCCAAGACTGTTTGGCCTTTGAAATTGCCCTCCTGACGCTGGGCCTGGGCCATCATGTCAGCTACCCCCTCTTTGCTGGAGAAGGACGTGACGAGCGCGCGGACATCATTACCGATCGCACTCATGCGTGCACCTCCTGCCTGAGCGGCTGGTTGGGATCAATGAATGAGCGGAGAGTGATCATGGACTGATGGGGATTAACCGATTCGAGATCTGATCATTACAGACCAAAAGAACGACATCAGATATTTGAGCGCTGAACGATCTGACTCTGATTTTGAATGAAGTCTTGGTAGAGCTTCAACACCATGTCAGAAAGGGATTTGGCGATGTCGCGCAATTCCTGAAGCACGGTCTGCGCCTCTTGAAGAAGCTTTTGTGCGGCCTCATACTTTTTGAGCAGGGCAGAGTTCTCTTCAGCATCCTTTTTCAAGCCAGCGGCCTGCGTCTGATCCTGAGTGGCGGCCAAAGTAAAGGAACCATCGATGATGTTTCCAAACATGGAGCCTACCTGAGCACCAAACTGGGCACCAGCCAATCCGCCGCCTTTCGCTCCGATGCCTGTCGCAAGAAGGGACACAGCGCCAGAGATGATCTTGCCGATGGCCTGCTTTTTGGTGGCCTCAATCTCTTTCATGGTGGCGTCGTAGTTCTTCTGCGCCGTTTCCATCATGACCTTCGATTGATCGAGGAGGTTATTGTATTCTCCCATGATCATATTATGACGAGCCTCAGAAGCCGATTTGCGGAG
>JAIXVB010000552.1 GCA_027483245.1 Verrucomicrobiaceae bacterium
AAGAACATCGGCCAGGTGCTGAAGATGAGCATCACCGAAGCTGCCGAGTTTTTTGCCAATCAGCAGCGCATCGCCCGACCGCTGCAACTGCTCGCTGACACCGGCGTGGGATACTTGCAATTAGGCCAGGCCAGCCCGACACTCAGTGGCGGCGAGGCTCAGCGCATCAAACTGGTCACGGAACTCAGTGGAGGTGTCTCACGTTCGGCCACGGAAAAGCTACGTGGATTGAAGAACACAAAGAAGAATCTCTATCTGATCGAGGAGCCAACCATTGGACTACACATGCAGGATGTGGGTCGGCTCATCGACATCCTGCATCGCCTTGTGGATGACGGACACACCGTGGTGGTCATCGAACATCATCCCGACATCTTTGCCGAGGCCGATTACATCATCGACATCGGTCCTGAGGCCGGTGTGGAGGGCGGTGAAGTCGTGGCCGCAGGAACGCCTGAACAAGTGGCGCAGCACAAGGTCAGCCGCACGGCTCCTTTCCTGAAAAAGATGCTGGAGGGATGATCCCCAAAGCAATCAAGCGCACCTCGCGGTGCGCTTGTTTTTTAAACGTGGAATGAACCTCGAAGGTTTACTTCATCAGTTCGGCCAGCTTGGGCGTGATCGCATCGGCCCAGATCTGGTAACCCGCCGCGGAGAGGTGCAGGAAGTCGGGCATGACTTCTTTGGTGAGAGCACCTTCGGGTTGTGGGAATTTTTCGCCGATGTCGAGGAAATGAACGTGCTGTCCGTCGTCGAGTTTGGCGATGATGGCATTGACCTCTTTGAGCTTGTTGTTCGCAGCCCCGAGCTTGCCCGTGGGTTTGTCACCGCGAGGAAAGACTGCGAGCAGGAGAATCTTCGCCTGAGGTTGTTTGCTGCGAATGGTTTTAACAATCGCCGTGACACCTTTGGCGATGCCTTCAGGTGAATCAGAACCAACGTTGTTGGTGCCGATCATGAGGACCACGGCTTTGGGTTTGATGGTTTCAAGTTCGCCATTCTCGATGCGCCAGAGCACATGCTGCGTGCGATCTCCACCAATGCCGAAGTTGGCGGGTTTGTAGGCACCGAATGCCTTGTCCCAGATGTCTTTTTTGCTTCCCCAGCCAGCAGTGATGGAGTCACCGAGAAAGAGTAAATCCGTTTTGCCTTCTTGAGCGATCTTCAGAAAACGATCATGAGCGGCGATGAACCCTGCGTTCGGATTGCCATCCGGCCCATATTTCATCGCGGCGACATCAGGTGCCTGAGGTGGCAAAACAACGGCTGGTTTGGCTGCTGGAGCGGGTTTGACTGCGGGTGCCGGGGTCTGCGCGTGAACAGACGTGAGGGCGAGAAGGGCAAGGAAGGCAAAGGTAGCGACTTTCATGGTTGAGAACAGACTCAACGATTCAGAAAAGGCGAGCTATCAGAAACTATCAGGTCACCGTTCTCCGACATCACTCCAGAACCGTTGGACCCCAAATTTCACGCAGCAAGGCATGAGTCTCAGGTTCATCGCGTTTGAGCTGGCCATGCACAAAGGGCGTGAAGTCGTTGGTGCCAAAGTAGGCCTCGGTCATTTCGGCGAAGAACTCTTTGGCGTTGGTCAGCCCATAGTGGCGAACCGTGCGACCATTCACATGCAGGGCTCTCTCGCCATGCTTTGAAATCACGTAACGCTGCCAGCAATCCATGACGCGCGGCTCATCGAAACCGAGGACTTGATCGTGATACGCATGAGCCAACTCATGGAGAATGGACCAAGGTTGCGTGTGCTGATGGCGAGGCTCGGTAAAACGAGCCACAACAGGGATGTGAACTGATTTGGCCAAAACACGCGGGTAACCATTTTTCTCCAGCCAATCCGCAGATGAGTGATATTGCAAGGAGGTGAGGTGCCCGTGATTGAGTTCCAACCAAAGCGGCACCTGCTGAAGGCGCTGCACTTTATCGGCGGGCATCACGTGGAGAATATCCGCCAAACGAGCACGCAAAAGAGTTTGGGCCTTCATTCCGAGAGAGGCCTCCGCCCCGCTCAAAAGACGTGTGTCGAGGTGAACGGTCCAGCCTTCCACTTGGCGGGTTTCGTGAGCAGTCGGTCTGTCCGCAGCCACCGCGAAGTGGGTCAGAGCCAGCAACAAAACAAGGAGAGTGTGTGATGTCATAAGGTAAGGAGTTCACGCTTGGGGTGCTTTGAAGCAATAGATCACGCCATCATCGGCCCCCACGATGACAAACTCACCGGCGACCGCAGGCGAAGTCTTCACGGGCGCACCGATCTCGTATTGCCAGACTTCTTTGCCCTCCTTCAGATCGAGTGCATAGAGGTAACCATCGTCACTGCCAAAGACGGCCACTTTGCCCGCGCAAATCACCGCGCTGCTGTCGATGCGATCCCGGCAGCGATACTCCCAAAGCTGGGCTCCCGTGGTGCGATCGATGGCATGGAAACGTTTGTCTCGACCACCGACAAAGACGCCCTTTTCCCAGATGGCAGGTGCGGCGTAGTATTCGAATTCGCGCTCTCCATACTCCCAGACCTTGGCACCATCGGTGAGGGAATAAGCCCCCACACGGTTGCCATAATGAGACACATAGACCACGCCATCTGCGATGGCCACATTGTTACCGATGTAGGAGCCCACCTCGATCTGCCGCAGCTCCTTGCCAGTGCTCACGTCATGCACATGCAGCACGCTGTCACAGCCACCAAAGACGACCATTCCATCGCCCACGGCCGAGCCTCCATTGATGTAATAACCCGTCTCTGCAGCCCAGTCCTTCTTGCCGGTCTTGGCATCCAGACAATAGACATTGTAGTCATAACTGCCGATCAGGATCTTCTGGACACCTGACTTCGGATCGGTCCAGGTATTCGAGGCCGCGTGGATTTCAGCCTCGGTTTCAAACTTCCACACCTCCGCGCCCGTCTCCGCATTCCAGGCATAGACAAAGCCATCCTGACAACCTGCTACGACGAATTCACCCGCAAAAGACGCCGCACCATCAAAGGCACCTTTGCCAACAGCCTCCCATTTTTTCTCACCCGTCGCCAATTCCAGAGCATAGAACTTCCCATCTTTGCAGCCCGCATAGACCTTGCCCGCGCGCACCACCGCACTGCTGACCAGCATTTCACCCTGCCCTTTGGGCTTTTCCATGGTTTTAAACTGCCAAGCCAGTTCGAGCGGGAACTTCAGATCCACGGAGGACACGCCTTGCATGGCTTCATCTCCCCGCGAATGAACCCACTCTGCCGCGGGAGCAGCTGTCACTGGGGGAGTCGGTTGCTGAGCAGCCGCGAGGCTGAGCAGACAGAAAAAGGGCACGCAAGAGCGAAGCAGAGAAGGCATGATGACAAGAGATACGTGGCCAAACGCAGGGATATACCACTGAGCTGGCACCAAGCGGATGAAACAGAAAAGATCGGCAGGCTGCAAGTCAATCCCTGACCGAACAGGAAGTCTGCTTGGCAAAAGTCAGGTTCACGCCATCATAGCCGCATGGATGAAGACTCACCACCGCCCATCCCGCAGGATCTGCACTGCGAGT
This sequence comes from Verrucomicrobiaceae bacterium, assembly GCA_027483245.1. Taxonomy (GTDB): domain Bacteria; phylum Verrucomicrobiota; class Verrucomicrobiia; order Verrucomicrobiales; family Verrucomicrobiaceae; genus Prosthecobacter. The sequence goes on from JAIXVB010000552.1 coordinate 3,535, forward strand.
ATGAGGAACGCCCTTTCTGCCACTGCACGCGCTGCGGTGAGACGCTGGAGGATGATCAGGGTGGCTATCAAATCTCCAAAGCCTACAAACAAGGCGAGTGTGTCATGGAGTATGCGCTGTGTGATCACTGCCGCACCTCAATGATGGAAGAGTTCTCGCAAGAGTCGAAAAAGCGCCTCAGTGTGTTTCAGGATGAAAAGGTGAATCTCGAATCCGGCATGAATCACTGCTCCGTCTGCGGTGTGGTGCGCGGTGACGATGGCGTGGATGATTTTGTCATCACGGGCATCTGCGGTGGCAGCTTCTTGCTGCATGGCATCATGGTCTGTGGCGACTGTGGGGATGGCATCCAGGAACTGATCTCCGTGAAGACCCGCGACACCTGGAGACGTTTCGTCGATGAAAACTTCCCCGGCCCACCCAAGGACGGCGAGTATCCCGAGATCGAAGAAGTCACGGTCAAACCCATGCCCGTGGTGGCCATCCAAGGCTGATGCCAGCTTGGCACGTTGTCTGCATTCACTCCTGAGTCATGCCTTTGCTCCGTCTCCTTTTTGCGCTCAGTCTCATCGCGCTTGCCTCCTGCTCCTCCCCGGTCAGGCGCGGCAGCCACAGCACTTATGGAGACCGACCCGGTCCTCAGGGTTTCCGCACCGTCATTATCGACGCTGGGCATGGGGGCCGTGACTCGGGGGCTCGCGCCCGTGGTTTGGTGGAAAAACAACTGGCCCTGGATGTGGCCAAGCGTGTGCGCTCCGACCTGGGCATGGGCTTCAAAAGTGTCCTCATGCGCGAGAATGACCACTTTGTGGAGTTGGATGGCCGAGTCGCAGTGGCCAATCGTTACCCCGATGCCGTGCTCGTGAGCATTCACTTCAACTACGGTCATCGCCGCCGTGCTGGTCCAGAGACCTATTATTGGCGCACCGATAGCTACGCCTTGGCCAAGCGCGTGCAGCAGAATCTCTCTGCCGTCGCGCCCTATGAATCCGGCAACGCAGGCCTCGTGCGCCGCCGTCTGCGCCTGACACGGAATCCCACCATCCCCTGCATCCTGGTCGAGTGCGGTTACCTCACGAACGCCAACGACGCCCGCCTCTGTGGCACAGCCGCCTATCGCGAAAAACTCGCCCAAGCCATCGCCAAAGCCATCCGATCACAGTCCGCCCTCGGCGATGCGGGCATGGGCCCCCTGCCCCGACCCATTTACGCGCCGCCCAGCCGTGCAGGCGATGCCCGGGGCTGATGTCGTGCGCCTGACTTCGTGATGGTTGACCAGTCAGACCATCACCGCTAAAGACGGCGCATGTCTTTTCCCCTTCGCTCTCCTCGCGCTGCCGTCAGTGGCATCATGGTCTTTGGCCGGATCGTGGACAAAATCCGTCTGAATGCCGAGGGCAAGCTGCCTGCGGGTTATCACCTCGGCTTCATGGAGGGAAACCGCACCTTTGATGACCGAGTCTGCCGTCTTCTTGGCGTCAGCTTTGAAGACCTCACCACCCGCGTCCTGGCCGGTGGCACGGATGAAGAAATCCTCGAGTGGTGCTTTCAGAACGGTCGCCGCCCTGATCCTGAGCACATCGAGATCTTCAATGGCTTCATGTCCAAACGCGGCTGGCGCGATGCCGCCTCCGCCGGACTGGAGAAGAACAAAGCGGAGGCAGGCCTGGGTCACCGCGAGGATCTCGTCACCTTCTTTGATCTCATGGATGTGGAAGAAGGACGCATGGCTTAAAGCCCAAGTCTTGAGCCCATTCTAAAGCATTCACCCCTCGTCTCTGCGCTCACCCCGTGGATCGTGGGAGACTCTTCATGGATCCCTTCATCGTCATCGGCCTTCTGGTCATTGCTGTCGTTCTCTTTGCCACCGAGAAGATCTCCGTGGATCTCGTCACGCTCGGCATCCTCTGCATTCTCGTCCTGTTTGGGATCATCGATGCCAAAGAAGCCTTCGCGGGTTTTGGCAATGAAGTCATCGTCATGCTCGGTGCCATCTTCGTCATCGGGGCCGCCCTGCGGGAGACGGGCGTGCTTGACACCCTCGGCAGCCTGCTCGCGCGGACAACGGGTGGAAATGCACGCCGCATCGCCAGTGGCATGATGACCAGTGTCGGGGCCATCTCGGCCTTCATGAACAACACCACCGTCACCGCCATGTTCATCGGCCCGGTCATTGGCATGGCGCGGCGCATCGGCATCTCCCCCTCCCGCTTGCTCATGCCACTGGCCTTTTCGTCCATCCTCGGCGGCACCTGCACCCTCATCGGCACCTCCACCAATGTCGCGGTCAGCGGGGCCATGAAACAAATGGGCATGGCAGAGGTGAGCATGTTTGAGATCACCCCAGTCGGCATCATCCTTTTTGGCGTCGGCGTTCTTTACCTCATCACCATCGGCATGAAGTGGGTGCCAGAGCGTGACAAAGCCGAATCCCTCGGCCCCGAAGGTGCCATCCGCGAATACTTGGCTGAAGTCGTCATCTTACCCGGATCCCCACTCATCGGCCAAGAGGCCTACAGCTCCGACTTCTCCGTACTGGAGTTCCAGGTGGTCAAAATCCGCCGCCATGACATCGAGCTCAATGTCAGCTCACACCTCATCTTTGAAGAGGGCGACATCGTCCTTGTCGCCGGCAAGGTACAGAACCTCATCAAGGTCAAAAAGATCGAAGGCATCGACATCCACGAAGACCTGCAACTGCGCCGCTCCGGCGTGGATGTCAGCGATGCCAGCGTGGCCGAGGTCGTGCTCACGCCCCGCAGCAGCCTCGTCGGCCAGACCCTGCGCAGCAGCAACTTCCGCCGCCGCTCCGGCCTCTCCGTGCTCGCCCTCCTGCGTGGAGATCGCACCCTCAATGATCACATGGCCGATGTCACCCTTCAGGCCGGTGATTTGCTCCTGCTTCAGGGGTCCTACGATCGTTTTCAGTCCTTCGAGCAGCAGGCTGAAATGGTCATCATCACCGAGCACACCTACAGCAGCAGCGCTCGCAAACGCGGCATCGCCCTGCTGATTGCCTTCGCCATCGCCGTCACCGCCAGCAGCTTTGGTCTGCTGCCCGCCTCCATCGCCTTTCTCATCACGGCCCTCATCGCCCTCGCCACTCGCTGTGTCACCCTCGACACCGCTTACGAGAACATCGACTGGCGATTGCTCATCCTCATCGGTGGCATGACCGCCTTTGGCACCGCCATGGCCCGATCCGGGGCCGACGAAATGCTCGCCGGAGCCGTCACCTACCTGCTCCAGCCCTATGGCGCCCTCGCCGTGCTCGCCGGATTTTCCATCCTCACCGTGCTGCTCACCCAGCCCATGTCGAACGCCGCCGCTGCCCTCGTCGTCCTGCCCATCGCCGTCCAGGCCGCCCATCAGCTCGGCGCCAACCCCCGCGCCTTCAGCATCGCCGTCATGCTCAGCGCCAGCATCTCCGTACTCACCCCCTTTGAGCCCAGTTGCATCCTCGTCTATGGCCCTGGCAAATACCGCTTCAGCGACTTCATCAAGGTCGGCAGCGGCCTCACCGTCATCACGCTCGCCATCATTCTGCTGCTTGTTCCCATCTTCTGGCCGCTCTGATCCCCTGCCGCTTCCCCGTGGAGCCACTCATGGCGATAGACAAAGGACTGCCCTGGCGTTAAAACGGACCGTTCACCAACCATGAAAGCACGCACCACCCTCGCCCTCCTCGCAGCCCTCGCCTTGCCCGCCTTCGCGGAGGACATCTCGATTTTTAATGGCACCGACCTCACCGGATGGGAGGGCAACAAGGACCTCTGGAGTGTCAAAGACGGCACCATCACCGGCATCACCCCGCCCGACCCCGCCGATCCCACCAAGGGCATCATCAAGCACAACACTTTCCTCGTCTGGAAAGGCGGCACCGTCGGTGACTTCGAACTCACCTTCCAATACCGCATCGAAAAGGGCAACTCGGGCGTCCAATATCGCAGCAAAGAACTGACCCCTGGTGCCTTCGGTCCAGTCATCAGCGGTTATCAGGCCGACTTCGAAGCCGGTGAAAAATACAGCGGCATCCTCTATGAAGAAAAAGGCCGCGGCATCCTGGCCCTGCGCGGCGAAAAGACCGTGATCAAACCTGCCGCTGAAGCCGGCAAAAAGCCCACCGTCGAGAAGCTCGGCACCGTTGGCGACAGCGCCGCCATCCAGGCCTCCATCAAGAAAGAAGACTGGAACGAATACAAGATCGTCGCCAAAGGCAACCACGTGCAGCATTTCATCAACGGTCAGCAGACCATCGACGTGACCGATGAAGACAGCGCCAACGCCCCCAAAGAAGGCCTCCTCGCCCTGCAGATCCACCAGGGACCGCCCATGGTCGTGCAATTCAAGAGCTTCAAACTCACCCCTTTGAAGTAAACCGGCACGCCCGCTGCTTCTCACTTCCCCCCCTGACCGCACCCCATGTCCCCACACCCCGCCCTCACACGCCTGCTCCTGACCGTGATCGCCCTCCTCAGCCTGAGCGCCCTCAGCGCCTCAGCCCAGGGGGAATACATCATCTGCTCAGGCGGGCCTGCCCTGCGGAAGTGGGAGGACCTGCGTCAGCCAGCCCAGCAGCACGACCGCTGGTGGGGGAACTTTGTCCGCACCGCCCGCGTGCGCATGCAGGAGCTGCAAAAGACCCAGCCACGCGGCACCACCATCACGTGGCTGGTTTATCGGGATTCTTACCTGCGCCGCGCCCAGGAGGATCGCGATCCCCTCACCGCTCATGTCGAGTCCGTGCGCAGCACCTACGGCATCAATCTCGTCTGGTTCCGCACCGGAGAAGACGTCATCAACTACATCAACCAAGGCGGCGGCAGCATCTCCCGCAGTCGTCAAAAGATCACCGGCTTCGAATACTTCGGCCACTCCAACAAATACTGCTTCCTCTTCGACTACAGCTCCGACATCTACGCCACCTCCACCGCTTGGCTCCATGAGAACGACCTCCGTCGCATCAAAAGCAGCGCCTTCGCCCGCGGAGCCTACTGCCAGAGCTGGGGCTGCCACACCGGAGAAAGCATGAGCAAAGCCTGGAAAAGCGCCACCGGCAAACCCATGGTCGGCGCCATCGGCAAGACCGACTACTCCTTCATGCACCTGCGCAACTGGAAGGTCGCTCTCGGTGCCGGAGCCCGCTGGTCCCGCTGAGGAAATCCCAAATTCGTTTTGCCCCCGCCTCCCTTTCGTGGCACAGCCACCCTTTACAGCGCATGAACTACGCCGACCTGCACCGCATC
>JAIXVB010000646.1 GCA_027483245.1 Verrucomicrobiaceae bacterium
ACGCCCACCGGCACATCGCTGACAAAGTGATGCTGAACCGAGTCCAACAAAGCCGCGCGAGTCAGACTCACCGCCTCGCCAAGCTCCATGGCATCTGATCCGAAGTGAGGCTGCCAATAACTTCGACATTCCACAGCCCCTGCTTTCCAAACCAGCGTGTGGCCTGCAGGCAAGCACTGCACCTCCTTGAGCAGCGTGTCCGGTTCGGCAACGCTACCGGAGCTGAAAAAACGCATCAGGGCTCCTGCATTCAGAGAACTGCTCGCGAGGCCCGCCTTTTGCAGCGCCTGCAACTCCGAGGCAAACACAAGCCGCCCGCCTTGCTCGGCATAATAGAGCGGTTTGATGCCCAACGGATCACGAGCCAAGAACGCCACCTGCTCTCGTGAATCCCAAAGGCAAAAAGCAAACATGCCGCGCAGGCGATTCAGCATCGCCGCGCCATCGCGAGCATACAGATGCAGCAACACCTCAGTGTCGGTGTGAGTTTGAAAGCGCACCCCTTCCCGCTCCAGCTCAGCTCGCAGCGCATGGAAGTTGTAAATTTCTCCATTGAAGACCAATGCATAACGTCCATCCGCCGATAACATCGGCTGATGTCCTGCGGCCGAGAGATCCAAAATGGCCAGCCGCGTGTGCACCAGTCCAGCCTGTCCGCAGGTCGATTGCCACAGGCCCTGATCGTCGGGGCCGCGATGCCGCAGCGCCACCTGCAAAGCACGCAACTCCGTGTCCCGATCACCAGGTTCACGACTTAAAATACCAGCAATTCCACACATAGGGCACTAACAACTGGCGATCAACATTTCATCCAAAGTTCGCTTGCTCAGGCTCGGCCTCCAAACGCTGAATCACTCTGCAACAGGCCTGATACACTTCCTCCACACTGATCTCCGTGAGACACTCATTGTTCAAAGGGCACGTGGCTTGGAAACAGCCCCCACAAGGCACCTCGACGCGCAACACCTCATGACCCTTGCCATAGGGATGCCAGCGACCAGGCCAATCAATGGCCGCAAAAACGCCGACACAAGGCCGACCCACCGCAGCGGCCAGATGCATCACACCCGTGTCATTGCCGAGATAAAAACGCGCCTGCTGAAGCAAGGCTGCTGATTCACGAACCTGCAACTCACCCGCCGCACAAAGTCCACATCCCCAGTCTGCAATCAAACGCTCACCCAGTTGACGATCCTCGGGTCCGCCGAAGATCAGAGGTAGCAAACCATGTTCGTCGATCAATCGTCGGCCCACTTCACGATACCGTTGCTCGGGCCATTGTTTGGAGGACCACTTTGAACCACAACACAGAGCAAACCAACCCCTGGGAGCCTTTGCGGGCCCATCCTGACGTTGCCACCAGTCAGCCACACGCTTGTTTTCGCTGGCAGAAATCGCCAGATCCATAGAACCTCCGCCAGGCGAGATCTCAGGCAATCCATCTTGGGCTAAACGTTGCAACAATGCATCCGCTTCCGCGATGACGGGCTTGAGCCTTGCCTCAGGATCACGGGGATAAGGTTCATCGGGGAATCCTTTGAGTCCCCACTTTTGGCGAATGCCCACGAGCCGAAAAAACCAAGCATCTCGCTGACGTTGGCGTGGAGTTCGAATGCTTGGCACCAGATAAACCAAGGTATCATATCCCTGCCATCGAAGCTTCAAAAGCGTCTTCAACTGAGACAGAATGGAGGCCAGCTTCGAGCCTCCGCGATACTTGATGAATGTTTGAATCAAGGCCGAGGGTAACACATGCTCAGGCCCCAGATGATTCTCCTTTTGGGGAACCTCACTCAGCAGCGTAAACTCAATGTCGGGATACTGTTGGCGCAGCAACCAAAGACTTGGAAGCGCCGCCACCGTATCCCCCAATTGACCGAAACGATAAATCAGCAAACGCTTCGGATTCATGCCTTTGCTAGTTGCCCCACCGTTCAGCCACACCTCATTTCAGAGGCGCTGTGCGCAGCCAATTCATGATGCCTTTGCCCATGAATTTATTGAGCGCCCAGTATGCCAAACAGAGGAGAACCAACGATCCAAAGATCTTCACATTCGAGGTCTCAAAGGCATGTTTGGCAGAGAAAAGAATGGCCGTGCCAATCGCGACTCCGAGCAAGGTCGAGTTGGCATTGAAGGTCGCGACCTGGTAAACACGCCCCATGATTAAGCCCAGAATAAAGACCGGGATGAACATGCCAAACTTGCCAAAATCCGCATAACTCTCGGCCATGTAACCAATCCCGATGGATGTCCCGGACTCACGACCCGCAAGCCGAATTCCGGTAAACCGACGAGCCCGATCCGAGTCATCGAGGATTTTTTTGTCACGGAAAATGATGCGTGGCATCAAGACATGTTTCACCGCTCCGCCCCAGAGCTCGCCGCGTGCATGAGGTTCAAACTTGGGCACGTGGTTGAGGGTATTGCCAAACAGGGCGATGTAGGAAACGCGGCTGAGAAGGTTTCGTGTCCCACGATCAAACGACTCTGAATCAATTTTACCCACTCGACTCATCAACCACTCCGCACGTTGCATCACTGGAATGTCACTATCTCCATGAGCTCCCTCAACACCACGACTGATAAAAAAGCGGTAATCCTGTTTGATCACCGACCAAAAAACAGAGGTTACAAACCCCAGAACCAGAGCTGCAAGGACCGCAAGAATCATCGGCACACTCATTTTGATGCGCACCCCCATGGCTACCACAATAAAGAAGAACAAGACTTCTTTGAAGGAGCTAAACCAACCCAATAAGCCGTTAGCAAACTCAATGAAGACGGCGATCCCCAGATACCAAAGCCCTTTTTTGGTGGTCAGCGCCTGATAGGCCAGAAAGAAAAAGAACACCCACTTGGTGTTGGTGAACGGCACGATGAATTGATGAAGCGAGGTGACTCTCCAACCCACGGCTGCAGCCAACATTCCCACAAGGAAAGATGCCACCCACAGCCAAAATACCCGTGAGATATTCAGCCTAGCGATATCGGTAGCCATCGCCGAAGCGACCACATCTCCACGAGCCCAGGAACTCAGCGAGAGTTTCATTCCCAATGCCAAAAGCACAATGCCAACTAGGCTCAAAGTGACTGCCATTTCCAACTGCGGCGCATCCAACGCCACATCCAAGGTCGTCCCGTAAACCCCGCAGAAAAACAAGGCAGCCACAGCTTGGAGCCATTGCAAGGCACAACACAAAAACAAAATGGGCGGTTCTCCTTTAAAAATGAGCAGGCTGGCCATGAAGGGCAAGGCCAGGACAGAGGCGGCCGTAAGCAACGGGTAGGGCGTGGTGAACGCCCAAATGCTAAACACAAGAGACACAATCCAAACCCAAACTGGTAGAGGCTGGAAAAAGTCCACATAGTTATGCCGGAGCACTCTCATTCGTGGCTGCACAGG
>JAIXVB010000524.1 GCA_027483245.1 Verrucomicrobiaceae bacterium
CAGCGCAGCGTTTGCCCCGTCTCTTGTCGCCCGTCGAAGCCATAAAGATGGCCGTCTTTAAAAATCGGCGTGCTGTAGTGACAGTCGAGCAGGTCTGCTTTTTGCCACACACGCTCCAGCGGACGGCGCGCGCTGGCATCGAGCGTGAAAAGATTTGCCCCCACACCGTAACCTGCCGAGACCAACCAACCCGCCTCTCCACAGGGAACAGGCGTGGCCGCATTGACAGAGGCCTCCATGTCCGCACGCAGTCGCACCGAGCCGAGCACCTCTCCCCCCTCCGCTTTCACCAGCCAGAGTTGATTGCGCATCCAGGCCAGGATGGAGGACCCCACCAGCACCGGTGACGCATACCCTGCTTCATCATCGACACTCTGCCAAACCAACTTCCCATCCGCGACGTTGAGCGCGATGAGGCCCGCCGGCTTGTCATCCGCGCTTCCCCCGGCAGCTATGATCACCTTGTCACCAATGACCAGCGGTGACGGAGCACGACCAAAGAAACCCGGCTGTGACCCGACCGCAGATGCCGTGTCAAAGGCCCACAACTCCTTGCCCGTGCTCAGATCCAGCGCCGTGACGCGGCCCTCCGGCCCATGGGTGAAAACACGTCCGTCAGCGATCGAAGGCACCGCGCGCGGCCCATTGTCGAAACCAAAGCTATCGACATAATCCGTGACATAAACACTGCGCCAAAGCGGTGCGCCCGTCTTGGCATCAAGCGCCTCCGTGGTCATGTCACTGCCTTCTCGGTGAAAGAGGATCACCTTCCCTGCACTGACCGCCACCCCCGCAAAGCCTGAGCCTGCGGTCTTTTCCCAAAGTGGTTTCACCTCATTGGGAAAAGTGTCCGGCAGAGCAGGCTCCGCTTTGTCCGCGATGCCATTGCGCTGAGGCCCGAGGAATTGAGGCCAGTCCGCCGCGTGAACGGTGGGCATCCAAGAGAGCGTGGCAGCAAACAAGCAGCGAAGGAACATGCGGCAGCAAGATCATGGAACCCGCTCCTGATCAAGCAGTTGTCATGCCCCAAGGCTTCCAGCCGACCGCCTCGAACCAGGCCTGCGCAAACAGAGCCCCTGGGCGCTGTCCCCACTGACGCAGATGGATGGCTTCCGCGTGATGCCCCTTGATCGTCAGTTGATGCGCCAGGAACTCAGCGATGAGTGCCGTGGATGGATACACCTCATAACTGGCCGAGGGCGTGACGTGGTGAAACCCCGCGCTGCGCAGCCGCGAGCTGAGTTTTCGACCGGCATGGATATCGCCGCCATTCGACTGTTGCAGGGTGGTGTAAAGCTGGATCGCCGCCGCGATTTCATCATCCCAGGGATCCAACACAAAGCCGCCCCAGTCGGGACTGCGCAGGGCGATAAAAGCCCCCGGTTTCATGACCCGACGCAGCTCCGTAAGTGCCTCCTGCGGCCGTGCGAGGTGCTCAAACAGCGCGTGAGAAAACACGCCGTCGAACTCCGCATTGGCAAAGGGCAGCTCATAAACATTGGCCTGCATGAAGCGCGCGTTCGCATGCCTCACCGCGACCTGCTGAGACTCGGGATGACGCTGATCGATGCCGATGACTTCGCCGGGCAGGATGCGTTCGGCGATGCCCTGGGTGATGGATCCTGGACCGCAGCCACAGTCCAGGATGCGCATGCCCGCCCGGAACAAAGGCAGCGCAAACGCCGCATGACTGCCTGCGGAGCGGCGGGCCATGAACTCCACCGAATTCGGCGTGTGGCCAGGGGTGTAATGTTCGGGTTTGGGGAGAGAAAGAGTCATCTAGAAACAGGACGAGTGATGAGAAGAACGGAAGTGAGGATGAGAGCGCCAGCGATGACGACGCTCGGCGGAATGGGCTCATGCAGGAACCAGGAACCCAGAAGAACGGCGACGAAAGGGTTCACAAAAGCATGCGTGGAGACACGGGCAGGCGTGCTAACCTGAAGCAGCCAAACGTAAGCGGTGAAGCCCACCAGAGAGCCGATGAGGGTGAGATAAACAAAGGCCCACACGGAGGTGGCCGTCACACGAGCCAGTTCGAATTGCTGCGCCTCGCCAAGTCCGAGGCCTAACAAAAACTGCAACAACCCACCCATGAGCATCTGCATCGCCACGGAAATCAGCGGCGACTCAGGCTTGCGAGCATGGCGAGCGTAGATGGAGCCGAGCGCCCAGCAAATGTTCGCCGTGACCAACACGATGGCAGCCGTGGGCTCGACGATCCTTTGCCCCAGAGCCCCCTTTCCCAGCATGATCGTTGCGACACCGGTCATGCCGATGACCAGTCCCCCGGCAATCATCCAGGTAGGTCGCCTGCCCTGAGGGCGCAGCCAATCCACCAGCATGATCCACAACGGCACCGCAGCGACAATGAGAGCTGCCACTCCGGATGGAACCGTCTGCTGTGCCCAACAAACGCCGCCATTCCCCGCCATCAGCAGCAGACCGCCGATGATCGTCGCACTCTGCCAGTGCGCCCGATCAGGACGGGGCACCCCACGCAGCCGCATGACCAGATAAAGCGCCCCGCCTGCCAGCATGAATCGTGTGCCTGCCATGAGCAGCGGCGGGATGGAATCTATCGCCAAACGAATGCCCAGATACGTCGAACCCCAGATGAGATACACCGCAGCAAACGCCGCCACGATGAGACTGGTGGAGGGGCGTGTGGGACCGGACTCAGCCAGAGAGTCGGCGGGGGTGATAAGGAGGCGGCTCATGATGGAGATGTCCCCGAGAACCAGCGGCAAGAAAAAACCCACCGCCTGTGTCGGGGTGGGTTGGGAGGTGACGCGTTTGCTTGATAGAACGATGACCTCAACCCACCTGACCTGTCCAGACCGACTTAACGGCCCAGGCCATGACCGGACGCTTCGCATGGCGGGAGCCAGCGAGTGCGCAGCGAATGGCAGTGGAGAGAGAGTTCATCGAACGCGGCGCTTTTAAACGCAGAGCCTCCTCCTGTCAAGGTGACCATGTTTCGTCCATCCAGCAGATAGATCTTTCCTAATGAGCTGCCTCACCGCTGGCGATCCATCAGAAAATAGATCAAATACCCCGCTACTTCCGGTTTCTTGCGCAATAGTAATTTCTTATGTAATATCGTTTATATATTTATATTTTTCTGTTCTTGCAATATTCGTCTTACAGATAAATTTCGACGACATGAGCAAGGACGCATTTCCCATCGATCCAATTCACTCGGACCTGAGTGAGCAGGGTGTGGATTTTTTCCCTGGCATGAAAGGACCAGGGATTTTCCCTGGATTGACTCATTGGCTCTCAGTTGGAGCGGGTAATTGCTGGACTCAAACACTGCCTAACTCTGAGGCCAGGAGTCCTTTCAGCCGTTTTTGCAGTCGATCTGATGAAGGCGGGACTCTGGGAAACCCGAGTCTTGGAATCACCGTCTTGCTCCGCCGCCACTCCATCGGGC